>JANQTO010000207.1 GCA_030731685.1 Nonlabens sp. | reverse complement strand
TTGGTGGCACACCAGCAATCGTAGCCAGCTCTTGCAATGTTTCAGCATGGTCTATGTTTTTACCTTCTGTAAAATAAGCTTTAAGCAACTCCTGTTTTAACTGGTTTTGTACGCCGTGTTCACAAGCCTCATGCAACAACCTGTGCGCGTTGCGTGTGTTTGCAACGACCACTTTATCAAAATGAAATGTAAGTCCAGCGTCTTTTGCAACCTGATTCACATGTGTCGTCATGCCTCGTGCATGTTCCACACTCATGCCTTTGCTTGCAGCTAGTGACTCATAAAGTGAAATACTGGGGTCCGTTTTTATGTCTGGCGTGAGTTGGAAACTTTTCCAAACTACTTCAACGGCTTCTTGTTGAGGAAAAGCAGCAAGTGCTTTCTCAAAATTGGTTTTACCTATATAACAAAACGGACACGCGATATCGCTCCATATTTCTACTTGTATTTTCTCTTGTTGCATAACTTCTAATTTACGAGTTACAAAGTTACGTCGCTCGTAAGGCTTTGTGTCGTTAAGGCTGTCCTAAAATATATAGGCATAATGCATGGCGACTAAATCCATTTATCAGAACTGACAAAAGTCATCGTTTGCACCTCGCATGCTCCCGTAGTTTTGTACCATAACATTAAAACCTACGATTATGAACACGATGTATGCAAAAATCAACCAAGACTGGAACCAAAACTTTATAGGTTACAGCGCACTCGCTATTATTCTATCTACTTGTATAGGTTCCATAGCTGTAATGACTACCATGATGCAAGGACACAACCTCGTGCAAATGATACAAGTGTTTTTTGTGGTAGCTGCATGTAGCGTTCATAACGCATCCATACTTACGGTTCAAAAACCATCACTCGTGCTTAAACTTCTTGTTGCGAGTCTTGCTATAAGTATCGCTATCATTGTGGGCAGCTTCATATATTAAAAGACTCGTTCTATTTGCCTTCACTGTGAAGGATAATATAGCAGTGGCTCGCTAAACTTGCTACCCTACTGTCTCTATTTTAAAATGACTTTTAAATAAGTGCAAGGAGTTGTTGTTAATAAGCTTTCGCGAAAGCGTAACATTATAGATAACATATATCTCCTGAAATTGAGGCTGCTAGAAGCTTACATACATATTTTCAAATTATACTTCATGCAATACCCGTTAGAGTAACACTATGTCATTTTGGCTGCAGGTCTAACAAGAATTGTTACTGTTGAAGAGATTTAACAACCTTCAATTTGGATTTCATAACTTAGCATCAGAAACAAAAGGTACTCCATGCATGAACTTAACGAAAGCCGTTGTGAAAACTGCATAGTGCGACAGTTCAACTCCTTGAAAGCACTTAGTAAAGAGGAATTGAAACGCATATCGGATAGTAAAACGTCTAAGTTTATAAAAAAAGGAGAAGCTCTTTTTAGTGAAGGTGAAAAATTAAACGGCGTTTTTTGTGTGCGCAGTGGAGTTTCTAAGCTCTCAAAGCTTAGTGATAATGGTAAAGATACCATCGTGAAGATAGCCACTAAAGGACAAGTTTTAGGAGAACGCTCTGTCATTGCTGAAGAGGTCGCAAACCTAAGTGCCGTAGCTCTCAATGATATGGAAGTGTGTTACATTCCTAAAACACAAATCACGGACAGCATCAACAACAACCCTCATTTTACAAAAGCAATTCTCGTGCATATGGCAAACGACCTTAAGTATGCAGATAATGTGATTGTGAACATGGCACAAAAAACAGTTAGACAACGTGTTGCAGAAACGCTCATGTATCTAGACAAAAACTTCGGCTCAGACGACGATGGTTTTATCGCCATTATCTTATCTAGAGAAGACATTGCTAACATTGTAGGAACTGCTAAGGAGGCTTGTATACGTACCCTGGCACAGTTCAAAAAGTACAACTGGATTACGACAGAAGGAAAACGTATATCTCTTACCGACAAGAAGGCTCTCTATAAACTGGTCGAAGGTCTTTAGTTTTGAGTTTGTGCTTATTTACGATTAGCACTCAATAAATTTCTAGTTGTACAGATTCAGATAATAACAAAAATCCAAAAGCTCAGAGCATATCTTAAACTTTTGGACTTTTATGGAGCTATCAGCACATTGAGTTTATGTTTAAATTTTAACAGTAAGCACCGGTAAGGTGGAGTGGTTGACAATGTCCTCACCTATACTACCTGAGAAGAAATGCGCCATACCGCGACGACCGTGTGTAGGCAATGCAATAAGATCTGCGTTCATTTTAGCGGCATAATTGAACACTCCGTTTTCAACGGTATAGTCTGCATAAATAGTGATGTCACTTGCTTTTACTGCGGCATTGTTAAGCTGTAAAATAAAATATTTAATGCGCGTATCTATTTCACTGGTGCTTAAGAAACCCTCACCTGCCAGGTTGATATAAACCAGATGCGGCTCAACATTGAGTGCGTCAAATAATCGCATCGTTTTAGTAAATGCAGGAATACTTTCGGATTTGTAATCACATGCAAAAATCGCTGTTTGTACGTTAAAGTCTGTACTTGCCTTTATGACCAAAACAGGTGTCTCAGAGCTACGCACCACTTTCTCTGTATTAGAGCCTACAAAGAGTTCGCTAAGACCGCTATTACCGTGAGAACCCATTACAATAAGATCTGCATTATGCTCTTGCGCAACCTCATCAAGTTCACTGAATACCGTGAAGTTCTTTACCGTGTGCGATACGTTCAAGCCTTCTAAATAATCTTTGTCCAAGAATTCTTGAAAGCGTTTTTGCGTGAGCTGTGCATAAAACATCCCTTCTAAGTCTGACGCACTCGATTTAGTAAGTACGGCATCACTCAGGCCCATCATGTGCACGGCGATAATTGATGCGTTATTTTTTCGCGAAAGCGATGCTGCCGCTTTCAATGCGTTTTCTGAATGTTCAGAAAAATCTACGGGTACGATTATGGTTTTCATAAGATTTTAATTTTTAAGGATTTTTACAACCATTGCGACACGATTGTTATGCTTTGCACAAAGTTACTGGCATCGTTAATATCTAAAGATGACTTTTATCACCTTCCCATAGAACTAGTGATTTTATTCTACATAGTTTATGCACGGTGTTCCAAGAAAGGAAATCCTAGGAATTAACGGGCAATTCTTACCCAAGAGAGAAATAATGTGTCAGTTTCAAAATTATCCCGTATTTCAGTATTTGTTGTTATTGCCCACTGTCACGGCGACTTTCTAGATGTACCAAAAGAAACAAACTACGGAATCAATTTTGTTTACGTATAGACAACGTACTTACTGAAATAATGAAATTATGGATAAAAAGCTCACTTTAAGCAACCGCATAAACATCACGCTGGGACTGCTCGCTGTGTTTTTACTGGTATTAGGAACAAATCGCGTTGATCAATTACATTTTGACACTGTTCAAAATGCGCTCACAACCGTTTATAAAGACCGTGTTCTTGCTCAAGACTATATTTTCAAAATGAATAACATCGTCCATGAAAAGAAAATCTTGCACTCAGGAAACGATAGAACCGTTAATACCTCTTTGAAAAACGAGGAATTTGAAAGATTAATCTCCTTGTTTGCAGAAACAGAGCTCACTACGGCAGAGTCAAGAACGTTTAAATCACTTCGTGCACATTTTGATACGTATAAGGAAAATGAGCGTAAAATCAGAACTCTTACCGCGATTGATGACTATGATAATGTACGCGTAAGGTTGAAAAACGCTCTTGACGAACTAAATCAAGACCTATACACCCTGGGCGAAATACAAATCTCTGAAACTAGAAAAACTACTGGCTTAGCGCAGAAATCGCTCGATAATAATAGCATGCTTGCCAGCTTAGAAATATGGTTTCTCTTGATAATAGGAATAGTTCTCCAATTTGTGATTTTCTATAGAGTATCTAAACCTAAGAAAGAAACTACTGCATAAGCAAGACAGTAGGTCCGAAGCACATGAAAATTAAAAACTAAGCGTTACTCTATTCAAAAAATATCTTTAATCTTTGATTCACAAATCAAAGCTGCTTACAACAATCTAATCTGTTCGGTAAACAAACAATTACGGCTCATATCACATTAGACTTTATTATTATTTAAAAGAGCTGTCGCCCACAAAATGCCTTCTTGCAAGGTTAAAAAAATTTCAAACTCCTTATCAAAAAATTGTTTTTCAAATAAAGCCGCTTGCTCTTTAAGGCTCGTGTCAACAACGATGCCTACTCCTAAGAGGTTATCGATAGTTGAGACCTTGCGGTGAACTAATGGATTTACGGTGTACGAGTTGACGCGGTTAGATAAATAAACCAAATTTCTATCTGAGAAATATGTGTCTACAAAGTTTTTTAGGACATCGTAATGCTCGTAAGAGATAACAACACCATCTTTTATCTGATTTATAAGATAATCCTCGAATACAAAAACATCAGTATACCCTAAATCATGATGTTGTAACATTTCCATTTTGTAAGGTTTATTGGTCCTTCATAAATATAATCAATTAAAAATAAATAACTTATGTTTTTTCACATTCAATCTATTATATAGCATATTTCTCCAAAATCCTATCCACGCAATTAATACCATCTATAGCTGCGCTTATGATACCGCCTGCATATCCTGCACCTTCTGCACATGGGTAAAGTCCTGCAACTTCCACGTGCTCTAGTGTTATGGGGTCACGCGG
>JANQTO010000206.1:3000-4686 GCA_030731685.1 Nonlabens sp. | reverse complement strand
GTTCCTATACTGGACGTGATGTTAGAGCCTACCTTTCCAGCCATAATTACCGAGATAAATGTAGGCGCAAATTCTAAAATAATGGACTGCCTTGTCGCAAAGCCTATGAGTGATTTAGGTATCAACGGGTTATCTAGGTTAAGCGCTGTTTGTAGGGCAACAACGGCTCCCATAAAAAGGGAAATAAATGCAGTAATACCTAACGAACCAATTATTAATTCGTCTATTTCTTTAAGTATCAATTCCTTAAGAACGATACCTTTTGTAGGGCGTTTAAAAACCCTTCCAAGCATAATAATATATGCGCCTATATGTCTAAAAAATCTCATCGGCTGTAAATGTATAGAAAAAATCATAGGCAGTATTTAATCATTTCTTAAACTTTCATTCTTTTGGTAGTTGTATTTTTACCAAAAATTTTGCAATATGTTTCGGTCAGTTTGGAGTCTATTCCTGGTGTGCACATTGGTTAGTTGTGGTTCGCTTTCGCGAAAGCAGACAAATCACACCACACCATCTAAAAATCTAGATATCGCTTCTCAACGGCCTAAACTGGTCGTGGGAATCGTAGTAGACCAGATGCGTTACGATTATTTGACCAGATTCTACGATAGGTTTAGTGATGGCGGTTTTAAGCGATTAATGGATGGCGGTTTTAACGCAACAAACAACCATTATAATTTTGTGCCTACCTATACTGCACCTGGCCATGCTTCTATCTACACTGGTACATCACCCATGAACAATGGTATTATAGGTAACGATTGGTACGATAAATTTGAGCGTAGGAGCGTTTATAACGCAAGTGACGACGCCTATGAACCTGTAGGAACGACGGCCGATGAAGGTAAAATGTCACCGCGCAAACTCCTCACCACAACGATTACAGACGAGCTGGAGCTGCACACACAAGGACGTTCTAAGGTCATAGGTATTTCTATAAAAGACCGAGGAGCAATTTTACCAGCCGGCCATGCTGCAGATGCTGCTTACTGGTTTTATGGTAAAGATGAAGGAGCATTTATATCCAGCACCTTTTATATGAATGAGTTACCGCAATGGGTTCAAAATTTTAATGCTGCTGGAGTGTCGCAGTCGTATTTAAGAGAATGGAACACCATGTACCCTTTAAATACCTACACAGCAAGTGGCACCGAACTTAACGATTATGAAAAGCCACCTCGCGGTAAAGACACGGCTACGTTTCCCTATGACCTAGCAACCCTAAGTGCTCAAAATGGTGGTTTCGATTTAATAAAGGCAACACCATACGGTAATAGCATCGTTGCCGATTTTTCACTAGAAGCTATAAAAAACGAATCATTAGGACTCCATGCGGACCCAGATTTTCTAGCTGTGAGTTTTTCAAGTACAGACTATATTGGGCATCAATATGGAGTAAACTCGGTAGAGGTAGAAGATACGTATTTGCGATTAGACAAAGAACTGGAGCGTATGTTGCATGCACTTGACCAGCAAGTAGGCGCAGGAAATTATACTGTTTTTCTAACTGCTGACCACGGCGCGGTAGATAATCCAGCATATTTACAAAGCCGCAAGATAAATGCTGGCTATTTTGACGAACGTACATTTAAAAAAGAATTAAATGCGATGGTTAAAGAACACTACAAAGTTGATGGCGTCATTGAAAATATATCAAACGACCAGATTTTCTTTGACCACGAC
>JANQTO010000206.1:0-2990 GCA_030731685.1 Nonlabens sp. | reverse complement strand
AACCAAAAAAGCGGGCATTCCAGAAGCTGATATTCAGGATTTTATAGCATCGCAAATAATTAACGACGCGCATATTACCCAAGTATTTACTAGACATGCGCTCATGAGTACAAATTTTGATAAAGGTACCGGTAGGCTCGTGCAAAATGGTTTTCACATGCGCTTGAGCGGTGATGTCGTCTATGTACTTTCACCTGGTTTCATAGATTATCCTAAAACAGGCTCCACGCATGGTAGCCCACAAAGCTACGATACGCATGTGCCGTTATTGTTATATGGTTATGGCGTTAAACCCGGTACAACGTCCGCAAGGACTGAGGTTGTTGATATCGCACCTACCATTGCGACCATACTCAAAATTGCGTTTCCAAATGGTTGTACGGGAAATCCTATTCAGCAAGCTTTGAGTAATTAATTGATAAGAATGTTTTTATCTTTGTATATTGTTAAAAACAACTCAAAATGAAAAAAACTTTACTTTTAGTAGCATTGACTATTGGATTTATAGGACAGGCGCAAGTTTTCCAAGGAAAAGGTGACAGCAAATTCAATGTAGGAGCCGATTTTCAAAACAATGCAACAGGTGTGCAAGCTACCTACGATTATGGTTTAGGCCAGAATATTTCTGTAGGACTTACATTTGGTTATGCGCTTGGTGTAGATGGTGTTGAACCTGATGGCACGACACCTAACTTTGACAAACGTGCAATGGTGCGTGCGCGTTTTAATGCAAACTTGGGCAGTGTACTTAATATAGATCCTAACCTAGACATCTATCCAGGATTAGCATTGAGCACTAAAAATTTTGGTGGTCATTTAGGGGCTCGATACTTTTTCAGTGAAGGATTTGGTCTTTACACGGAGATGGCAGTACCATTTGCAAAATACGACACGGGCGTTTTAACACCAGGCCAAGAATTGTACAACCAGTTTGTATTGAGTGTAGGAACTTCTTTTAATTTTTAAAACCTAGTTTCTTAAAAATACCTTTCCATCGATAAGAACGTATAAAACGACCTTGAGCTTCTGTCACCAGCGGTTCAAGGTTTTTATTTTTGGATTTATGGTAACCTACAAGGTAGTCCGCAACAATGCGTGGATTTTTTTTGTTCAACGACATCTTCAGTGCGGTGATGAAGGTAAGCGTCCAACCGTATCTCATTTTATAAAAAGCTTCGCCTTGTAAATATTTTGCACTAGGATTGTAAGAAGCACCAGTTGGCTTTAAATGTTTTACGTGCAGCCCTGGAATAGTAACCACTTCCCAACCATGATAACGTGCAACCATCTCGTCTATGGTATCCCAACCTATAGAGGTTTTGAGCCCGCCTATTTCTTTGAAACAATCACTTCGGTAAGCTTTTAGAGCTCCTCTAACGTGGTCTTTATTTGTAAGTTGTTCAACTACCCAATTGCCTTGTTGCTCTACGGTACAATGACCTGCTACAATTCCTGCCTTAGGTTTGCTATTGAAAACTTGAACCAGTTGTTCTAGATAATCTGCCGGAAAAATAAGGTCTGCATCAAACTTGCAAATAATATCATAATCGATAGTGTTGATGGTTTCCAGACCAGCATGGAACGCGCGTATCACTTTAGAACCTGGGATGTTTGCATCTGTAGATTGGTGTTCCAGTAAACTAATGTGACGGTTTTGTGCCTGTAAACTACTAACTATGTGTGAAGTATTGTCACTAGAGTTGTCATTAACGACAACGATGCGGCTCGCTGGGTAGGTTTGCCGCATCAGACTATGGAGTGTCTTTTCGATAAAATCCTCTTCATTGTGAGCTGGAATGATAATTGCGATGCGCATGTGCTTAATTATTTGTAGATGCGCGCTCACAATAAACGAGATAATATCGGTTTGTGAAGAGTCGTAAAAGTGGTCTAAGGCCTAATTTCTTTACTGGATTTTTAAATTGAACAGCATCGATGACTTTCCATCCAGCTTTATTTAAAACGTAGTCCAGTTGCCATGGTTCAAACTCATGGTAATGCTGGTCGCGTATGTCATTTTTATTGCGATAAGCAGCAGCAAACCATAATTTAAGAGGCACGCTTATTACTGCTTTATTACATGGTATTGCCTTTAAAGATGTGTATGGGCTCACAAGGTGCTCAAATATTTCAAAAGCCGTAACCACATCACCCTTAAAGTTTTTAATTTCACTAACATCATCGTCTAAATCGGCACCGCTGGTATTTGTTACCTTATATCCTGCATTTCTCATAATTTCTGAGAACGGGTTATCAATTCCCAAATCGAGTATCGCCTCATTTTTAGAAATGTGTTTTTCTAAAAATGCAAGCGTTATGGCAAAGCGTTTATGTGGAAAATGTTGTTCGTACAAGAAGTAAGTTTTAAACGAGTCAAATCTAAGACCTAGCAGCTAGTAAACCGAGTTATTTCAAATAATTTTTGAAACTAGAGGTAGTGCGGTAAATGTAAATTTTAATTGCAAATACAACTATGCAAATGGAATGCACAATAATCTAGTTTTTCTTACTGTGAATGCTTATTAGAAAAAGTAGGATTCAATATCCATGCAATAAAGCCAAAAGGTAAAAGCCAAAATGAATTTGCAGTCTTGTAATCATTAATGATCACATTAACGGCAGTAAAACAAACAGTGACACTACGTAGTCAAAATATAATTTAGGCACGTCCATAAAAGCCATGCTTATGGCTAGAATGGATACCTAGAACAATATCTTTATAACATTATCCATTTAGAAAGCTTAGAGATATTTAATACGTCTCGTTTTATAGCGCTATTGTATAATATTCATGAAGCAATCTTGCGTGACACTTTTTTAGTAAAAACAGCTCTGGAGTGATTTTAACCTCTTCTGCGTTCTAACAATATCATCATCATAAGGCTCAGCATCACCCGTGCTTTGTCGTCTTCTTGCATTTCGGCAGTATGAAACAGTTCAAATTCCTTCCCTAAAAACGAAGGCTGTTTTTTTAATTTAATTACCGTTTG
>JANQTO010000205.1:994-4708 GCA_030731685.1 Nonlabens sp. | reverse complement strand
TGCGAGACGTGCGTATTCCGGAACTAACAATTACTCCAAAAGGAAATACACTGAATTATCAGTATTCAAACGTAGTTACTGATTTTGCCATGCCCGTAAAAATCACGGTAGATGGTAAAGAACAATGGATAACACCTACTGATAATATGCAGTCGCTTAAGGTTAAAAGCAAAGACCCTATAGTTGTTGTAGACCGTAACTTTTATGTAAAATCAGCAGTTAGGTCAAATTAAGTCAGCCAGACAACGCTCTACTGTAGGGTAATTAAAAGTAAACCCAGCATCCACTAACCGCTGCGGATACACATTGCGACTTTTTAAAAGCAATTCTGTTTCAGTTCCTATAATTGCTGCACCTAGTTCTAGCAGCCATGTAGGTTGCGATATACCGAAGGGAATATTCATGGATTTACGCAACTGCGTCGTAAATTCTTTATTTCTTAAAGGCTGTGGTGCCGTGATGTTTACAGGTCCCGAAAGTTCACCGTGAATCACGAAATCCAGCGCACGGCAGAAATCAGTGATGTGAATCCAACTTACAAATTGATTACCGCGACCTTGCTTACCGCCCATTCCCAGTTTGGTGATAAGCTTCATTTTAGGCAACGCACCACCGTCATTTCCTAGTACGATAGAAGTGCGCAGCGCAACTTTACGGACGCCATCTGGTTGCGTTGAGAAAAATTCTTGTTCCCAACTTTTAGCAATGTTCATAGAGAAATCATCTCCTATGACGCCGTTTTCTTCAGTATTCCATTGTGTTTCAGAATGCACGTAAATCGTGGCTGAACTTGCGTTTAAAAATACTTTTGGAGGCGTTTTACATTGCGCTACTGCTTCATTAAGAACACGCGTGCTGTCTATCCTAGAGCTAAGTATCGCCTGCTTATTTGCTGGCGAGTACCTACAATCTACAGATTTTCCCGCAAGATTTATAAGCACGTCTGCCTCTTCTAGATGACTTTTCCAGTCGGCTAGGTCTTTACCGTTCCAGTAGGTTGTGTTTAGAGTCCGCTTTCGCGAAAGCGTAATAACGACAATTCCCTGTTTTTCAAAATGCTTGCGTAATGCGACACCTAAAAAGCCCGTGCCGCCTGCGATGATAATTTTTTTCATTATCGTACAAATAAAGTGAATAATAGTAAGATGAGGTTGCGGTAAACCACCCAAGAAATGGTAGGCCACCAGCCTAATTCCATAGATTTACAACGTCGTATGTGTTCTAACAACATCACCCCAACAACGATTCCAAAACAACCCAGCAAAACCCAACCGCTTATCGTGACAAAACTCGTGAGTAGCAATACTGGCAGCAATAACATACCGCCCAGCGTAGACACCGCACTCATATTGCCCAAGTAATCCCACGTATTTTTAGGAGCTATAAGTTGTAACACCATGCCTTGCCACACAACCTGACCGCAACAAACTAAATATTCCATGTACCAAGGTGATTGAAAGCCAAAATAAGCACCAACCTTACTAAAAAAGCTATTCAGCACCACTGCCGTAAATAACGCGGAGAGCAAAATAAATAGACCTCTATAAAACAGGTTTCTGTCAGGATTGCAACTGCGTTCCGTACCTTGAGTTATTGTGCCGCCTACGATAACCTTACGATTGTAGGTAATTAATTTGTAGAGATATTTCAGCGGAATATGAATAAGCGGGAAATACAGCATTTGCTTTATCCACTTGCGGTTTTGTGCCACTATATGAAACATGGCGTCCAGACCATAGATTGTTTTATTTGTGACGGTATCGAGCAGTGCTATCTCGTTTTGTGCACGGTGCATGTCTATGTGCTGCGTGAACGTAGGTTCTATAGTTTGGTAAGGTGCAATGGACGAGTCGTCAAGCATATGCATTTCCGTAAATACCTTGCTATAGCCCACGCACATGGGGCAATGTTTGTCTATGAGTAATTTGTGGTCAGTTATCATGATGTTGTGATTTTAAGTTGATTGTCATTTAAATGCGTTATGAAAAAAGAATATATAAGCAGTGCTATTGCACCAACACCGCCCAAGACCGTAAGCACATCATTTCTACTAAATATAAATGTACATGCCAGCAATCCGAGAGAAAGATGGAGCATTGCATGGTTGCGCAGGGCCATTGTAGTTGCAGTAAAAACAATGATTAAACTCAAGAGCAGCTGAACGATACCTAGCGGCAGCAAACCCGCAACACCGTAAAGTGGTTCGATAATAGCCGCAAAAAGCAAAAGAACTAATGTGGTGAGGTTAATTTTAAATAAGTGTTTCATAGTCGTAGTTTTTAAACTTTCAGAAAAAACTGAAAGTTTTGTTGAAATAAAAAAGGTTAGGAAATCGCTTTGATCATTTTCTTTAAATACGTATTGCTGTTAATTTTAGTCATAAGTCCCATAAGGTTTTCCATTTGGCTCACAAAATCTGCCAAATCGTTAATCAGGGTTTGAAAATGCTTTATCTCTGTCGCATCACCTTCAAAAGTTGTTGCTTTGAGTTCGCTCAATAAACGTCTCACCGGTTCTATCTCGCGACGTTTTCGCTCTTCCATAATGTTCTGAGCAATGGTGTGAACATCGTGTAATGCAACAAAAAACTCTTTGCGTTCTCCTAAAACGGTTTCTTTGCGCACGAGTCTCCAGTTTATAAGCTCTCTCACGTTTGTATTTACGTTACCTCGCGAGAGTTGCACTTGCTCCATAATCTCGTCAGCACTTAATCCTTCAGGAAACGACAGCAGCAGTGCATGGATTTGTGCCATGGACTTAGATATTCCCCATGAGCTTCCTAACGAACCCCATGCCTGAATAAATTTGCCTCTACCTTCTTCTAATTTCATAAGACAAATATACACTAACTTTTTAAACTTTCAATATTTATTGAAAGTTTTGTGTAAAATGTTTGAAAGAAATTCTAACGTCATTTAAAAAAACTACAAAATGAAAACTCTCTTATCAATTAAAATAAAATACGGAATTAACGAAAAGCTCTTATGTCTTCCTTCAATTGCTCCACATTATTTTTGATATGCTCCTCGATTTGAGCAAATGAAGATAGGTTAGAAGCACCTATTGAAATTGTTTGATCAAGCGTTTTAGTGTTAACGATTTTAGTCTCATAACCCCAAGGAAGTTTTTTGCCTATTCTTTCATAAATAGACCCTTCAAATTTGTTCAAAATCAAATAGTCCACATTTACCTTTTCTATGATAGGCATGCAATATTTCTTATCATACACACCTTGATATACAACATTCATCAGCGTTTTCAAAGGAAATGGCTTCACAATAATTCCGTTTAACTGACTCAGTTCTTTTTCTAGTATAGGCTCAAGATCATACCCAGCCTGTGCATATTCATAACCATTTGAACATTGAACAACCATTACAGTAACAGTATCTTCGACATCAATCTGTGGTTTATCCAACCTTTCGGAACTTGGAAGTAATGTATCTACAGCCTTTTGGGAAACAACTTGAATATCCCTACTTTCAGTATCTTGAACAATTGAATCTTTAGAACTATCCTTACAACTGAGGCTACACAATAAAGCAATCACTGATAAGGTTGCATATGATAAAAATCTAATTTTTGACATGTTGTTGCGTTTAAAGTGAATTAATTATCTAAAGGATTTGTAAAATAGGAAAGCAACTTAAAACTCTAAAATCCTGTCTATTATCAATAATCGCTATTATCTCTATAAAATCATGCACCCGATAA
>JANQTO010000205.1:0-984 GCA_030731685.1 Nonlabens sp. | reverse complement strand
CAATATGGTAGACCACTTGTTTGCTAGACATGAACAATACTTGAAAATGTCTTCTAAGTTGTAACCCCTGAATTTGGCTATAAGATACCTCGGCCATCATTGAAAGGCAAACACAGATGGATGTAAACACAGTTTAAGTAATTAAAACCTGACAATAAAGTACTATTGTTTATAATCACAATAACCTCTATAAAGTCAAGTACGCGATAATACATCGTTGTACGTTTTCTACATACAAGTTTTCTTAACCGGTCTTGTTCACTGGCAATAGGAAAGCCGAGAGGTAAAGTTTGTAGCATAGAAATTGCCGCTTTAAAATCAATGTAGTAATCAACAGCAAATCGCTCACCAAATTCGGCTTCTAAATAGTCTGTAATTCCTTTTACGCCTACTCTAGCCCTTCTAGATATTTTACAAACCAAACTTCTTGTCCATTTCGTTTACGAAATCATCCATCAGCGTAACGCGCCCAGCCTCTAAATCGGCAAGACCAGCTGCAATGACGGCACGATGATGTGCTGGTATGCGGTCGTAAGCCTTTGACGGTTCCTCAACCGCTACACTTGTCGTTTCAATATGTTCCTGCTTATCCAAAACTTCCTTTTTGTACCAGTCGTAATTAAAATCGGTCAAGCGCTCTAGGGTTTCGCGGTCTTTCTGGGTCATGGTAAAAGGTTTAGTTTCTTAAAATTAAGTAATTATTTCATGTAATTTGTAGCTTGGTTATGATAATTTCGCTTTCGCGTAAGCAAACACCTTAAACAAGGACATGAAACACGACAGCGTCATCGGGAATACTATCACATTTGTAAAGGAAACCTTGCAGGATGCCGAAGGCGGTCACGACTGGTTTCACATAGAACGTGTTTGGAAAAATGCAAAACTCATTGCTGCAACGGAACCTGATGCAGACCTTTTTGTAGTAGAACTAGGCGCACTGCTCCACGACATAGCCGACTCTAAATTTCACGATGGCGATGAAGC
>JANQTO010000204.1:4221-4715 GCA_030731685.1 Nonlabens sp. | reverse complement strand
AAGCCCCGTATACACGAGGCTTTGAGTTATTTTTATAGTACTAACTATAGATTAGGTATCACTAATTCTTGTCCTGGTTGAATCACATCTGGATTAGAAAGAATACTTGTGTTTGCTTGAAAAATACTGTTATACTTCATAGCATCACCATAATAGTGCTTTGCAATTTTACTAAGTGACTCGCCACTTGCAACTGTATGCTTTGCGTAAATGGAGCTGTCTGCAACTTTAATGTCTGCAACAATGTCTGATGGGTTTTCACCACCTGCTGCTTTAATAGCATCCCACATTTGGTCCTTTTCCCATGGAGTTGCCGCAGTACCAGAAACGTGTAGTTTGTCTCCGTCTACTTTAACGTCGCCATTTTGAATATTGAACTTCTGACCTAGGTCTAATACGCCTTGATATTTGTCTTTTACCATCTTTTATATTTTTATTTAGTTAATGAGAGTTGAATTTACAAATTTTAAATGTTTCTTGAAAGTTAGCACGAC
>JANQTO010000204.1:0-4211 GCA_030731685.1 Nonlabens sp. | reverse complement strand
AATCTATTATGTGTGCCTTTTCAACGATAATCAAACAAAAAAAAGTCCCTATCAAAACTGATAGGGACTTTCTGTATAATAAAGAGAATAACTTATTCTTCTTCGCTAGATGCTTCTGGAGCAGCAACCTTACCTTCCATACGGTCCTTAAGGGCTTGCAGCTTAGCGTTTGCATCTCCTAGAGTTGGCTTGTTGTCATCCTGTGCTTTTGCAGCAGCTTGTTTAACAATCTTAGCCTCTTCTTCTTTATGCATTACCATGTGAGAACCTACCACGCGCTTGAATTCTTTATTGAATTCAATTACCTGTATGGTTGCTTCATCACCTTTCTTAAGTTTACTACCGTCTTCTTTTTCAAGGTGACGTGTAGGGATAAATACAGAGATGTCTTCGTTAAACTTAACAACTGCTCCTTTATCCACAACTTCAGTAATAGTGATGTCATGCTTCGTTCCTACACCAAATTCAGTTTCATACTTGTCCCATGGATTGTCCATAGTTTGTTTATGACCTAAAGATAGTTTACGACCTTCAACATCTAGTTCTAGAACTACTACGTCAAGTACATCACCTACCGCACAGAATTCTGATGGGTGCTTCACTTTTTGTGTCCATGAAAGGTCAGATATGTAGATAAGTCCATCTACACCTTCTTCTAGTTCCACAAATACACCAAAGTTTGTGAAGTTACGTACAGTTCCTTTATGACGTGAGCCTACAGGATACTTAGACGTAATGTCTGTCCATGGGTC
Source organism: Nonlabens sp. (assembly GCA_030731685.1). GTDB lineage: Bacteria > Bacteroidota > Bacteroidia > Flavobacteriales > Flavobacteriaceae > Nonlabens. The sequence continues at coordinate 3,459 of JANQTO010000204.1, read as the reverse complement.
AGGCGTGTTTTGTTTCATACCTAGAGACATCTTGCGATCTTCTCTATCTACAGTAAGAACTACTGCGTCAACCTCGTCACCTACTTTTACAAAGTCACCTGCACTTCTAAGGTGCGTAGACCATGACATTTCAGATACGTGGATAAGCCCTTCAACACCTTCTTCGATTTCAACAAATGCACCATAGTCAGCAATAACGACTACCTTACCTTTTACTTTATCGCCAGCTTTCACCTTGTCAGACAATGCGTCCCATGGGTGTGGCTCTAGTTGTTTAAGACCTAATTGTATACGTGACTTATCTTCATCAAAGTCTAATATAACAACATTCAGCGTTTGGTCTAATTCCACAACCTCGTTAGGGTGGTTGATACGTGACCATGAAAGGTCTGTAATGTGGATAAGTCCATCTACACCACCTAGATCTACGAACACACCATAAGAAGTAACGTTTTTCACAACACCTTCTAATACTTGTCCTTTTTCTAGACGAGAGATAATCTCTTTTTTCTGCTCCTCAATATCAGCCTCAATAAGTGCTTTGTGAGAAACTACTACGTTTTTAAATTCGTGGTTAATTTTTACAACCTTAAATTCCATTGTTTTATCAACGTACTGGTCATAATCACGGATAGGCTTCACATCTATTTGTGAACCTGGTAAAAATGCCTCGATACCGAAAACGTCTACAATCATACCACCTTTAGTACGACATTTAACGTAACCGTTAACGATTTCACCTGTATCGTGAGCGTTGTTAACGCGCTCCCAAGCTTTGATAAGACGTGCCTTGCGGTGAGAAAGAACCAGCTGACCTGTAGCGTCTTCACGCACATCAACAAGTACTTCTACTTTGTCTCCTACTTTAAGATTTGGGTTGTAACGGAATTCGTTAAGAGAGATAACACCTTCAGACTTTGCATTAATATCAATAATCGCATCGCGGTCAGTGATTTTAATAACGATACCTTCCATAACGTCGTTATCGATAGTATCTACAAAGTTCTCGGCAACTAGCTTCTCAAAATTCTTTAACTGCTCGTCGTCTACAGTGTCGATTCCTTCGCTGTAACGATTCCAGTCAAAATTCTCTAGAAATTCGGTTGGATTTTTTTGTTGAGCATCTCTTGTGTCGTGAGACTTTTTAGGTTGCTCTTGTGTTTGAGTTTCTGCTGCAGTGTCTACTGTTGCTTCTACTTCTGGATTTTGTGTTTCTTCAGCCATTTGCTGATTAATAATTTGTATTCTAAGTCTGGCCGGAAACTCATAGAACCTTCTTAGAAGATGAGTGTATGTTTTTGAATCCCAGTCGGTTTCCGTATTCTCGATTTGGGTTTGCAAAAGTACAATTCTTTTTTAATAAATCACACGGTTTTTAGTGCTATATGGTTGATTTTATGGAGTTCGCTTTCGCGAAAGCGGAATAACCACCACCCTACCGCTCCATAATAACGAGTTAACTCCTCTAAAAGCAAACCTGCAAGCTGGCATTGCGGCACGCCAAAGCTACCGTCACGTCACTCATTCAAACGACCTGTTCACTCAATACTGCTTTTTAAAAAGGCTGATTCCCAATAGATTTACCTATCTAAAATCAAACCTTATGAAAACAATGATCTACATCGCATGCCTCCTGAGCTTTATGAGCGGCATGGCACAGCACAGCGTTACGGGAACCGTGACCGACTTTAATGGCGACGGTCTTTTGGGCGTTACCGTGGCAGTGAACAAAACAACTAATACTGTCACAACAGACTTTAACGGCAAGTATGCCATTAACGCCAAAAAAACCGATACCCTAGTCTTTAAATACCTGGGTTATGAAACCCAACTGCTCGCAGTAAATAATAAAAAAGTGCTCAATGTCGTGCTTTTATCTGGACAGCTAGATGCTGTGGTCGTGCAAGGTTACCGCACTACAAAAGCGCAACGCTCAACAGTAGCGAGCTCGACAGTAAGAACAGAAACCATAAGCAATAGACCAAATGCAAGCATGGTGCAAACCCTTAATGGACAAGTCGCAGGACTCAACATTCAGAGTAGCAACGGGCAACCTGGAGCTAACAGCACCGTACAGCTTAGAGGCGTAAGCTCGCTTAAGTACAATACGGAACCTCTTGTTATTATAGACGGTAAACCCGTGGATGAGGACACATTCCGCGGACTAAATCCCAAGGATATTCAAGCAGTAGAAGTCATTAAAGATGCAAGTTCCACTGCTATTTATGGCAACCGTGGCGCAAACGGCGTGATTGTCGTCACCACTAAAAAAGGAAACTATAAAAGCCACCACAACACCCCAGAACCTGAAATCGTAAACGAAAGCTATAAGGAAATTGTAGAGAATCCGTTTGAGACCTCGTTGCTCAAGCCACTTTCTACCTTTAGCATAGATGTGGACAAGGCCGGTTACAGCAACATCAGACGGTTTATCAATAACGGCCAACAAATCCCGACCGACGCCGTGAAAATTGAAGAAATGATTAATTATTTTAATTATAGCTATCCGCAACCTACCGGTGATGTACCTTTTTCCATAAATTCTGAAGTCGTTCAAACACCGTGGAACAAAGACTCCAGACTGGTGCGTATAGGCCTGCAGGGAAAAACCTATCTAAATGAAGATTTGCCAGCGTCAAACCTGACCTTTTTAATAGACGTGAGCGGCAGTATGGGCAATGCAAACAAGCTGCCCTTGTTGAAACAGAGTTTTAAACTACTCGTGAACCAGCTGCGTGACCAAGACAGAATTGCAATCGTTGTGTATGCAGGAGCTGCTGGTGTGGTGCTCGAGCCAACTAAAGGAAGTGAAAAGGAAAAAATTATCGCAGCGCTGGACAACCTACAGGCTGGTGGCTCTACCGCTGGCGGCGCAGGCATTGAACTTGCCTACAAACTCGCTGCCCAAAACTACCAGCAAGATGGCAACAACCGCGTAATTCTTGCAACCGACGGCGATTTTAACGTAGGTATGTCCAGCGATAAAAGCATGGAAGCGCTCATAGAAAAAAAGCGCGAAAGCGGCGTGTTCCTTTCCGTACTAGGTTTTGGCATGGGTAATTACAAAGATTCCAAACTAGAAACCCTAGCCGATAAAGGCAATGGCAACCACGCTTACATAGACAACCTGCTAGAGGCACAAAAGGTATTTGGAAAGGAATTTGGCGGGACGCTGTACACCATTGCAAAAGATGTGAAGATTCAGGTAGAATTTAATCCGTCGCTGGTGCAGGCATACAGGCTCATAGGGTATGAAAACAGATTGCTCGCCGCGCAAGATTTTGTGGACGATACTAAAGATGCCGGCGAGCTGGGCAGCGGCCATACCGTTACCGCGCTTTACGAAATCATTCCCGTAGGTGTAAAAAGTACCTACGCCACAACCCTACCCGACCTTAAATATGTAGCAAACGCCAGCAACGAGCAATTCAACGACGAGCTGTACACCTTTAAACTACG
>JANQTO010000203.1 GCA_030731685.1 Nonlabens sp. | reverse complement strand
TCAATTAACGAGAACCAATTTCAGTGCACTACTGAATCCGTCAACATACACCATAGGTCTAGCCGACTTAAATGCAGGTGTTCCCACTTTAAACGGTCAAGAAATAACCCTTTCCAAAGCATTTCTGCAAGAAGACCCTTTGCATATCGCAACCGTGATACAGGAAGGCAACAACAAGGTAGGTTATTTAATGTACAACAGTTTTCTATCACAATTTGATGAGCAATTAAATAATGCTTTTGCCATGTTTAGAGCGCAAAGCATAACACACCTAGTCCTCGATTTAAGATACAATGGCGGCGGCTCGGTAAATACAGCTATTATCTTAGGTAGCTTAATCTCAGGAAATCCTACAACCGATGTGTTTTCTACCGAAGAGTGGAACCCTGAAATACAACAACAATTTTTGAACAGTGACCCTAGTAGGCTTACAAATTTCTTTAAGAATAGTACAAACGGCGGCACCACGCTGGCTTCTTTAAATCTTTCCAAAGTACACGTCATTACCACAGGAAACACAGCGAGCGCTAGCGAGCTGGTTATAAGTTCTTTAGAACCATATATAAACGTAGTTCAGGTAGGCGACAACACGGCCGGTAAATTTCAGGCAAGTGTAACTCTTTATGATAGTCCCAACTTCGGCCGTACGGGCGCAAATCCTGCCCACCGTTATGCGCTGCAACCACTTGTATTGAAGAGTTTGAACAGCGCCGGTTTCACTGATTATTTTGATGGTCTTGCGCCAGATGTTACCATTAATGAAGATTTTGCTAATCTAGGAGTTCTGGGCGACCCTTCTGAACGTTTGTTGCGTGCATGTCTAGACGATATTGTACAAAATGGAAGAACTAGTGGCGTTCCTACGCAGGCTATTCCATACAACGAAATAGGCGGTAGTAATAGTTTGAAACGTTTTGGTAACGAGATGTGGAAAGATGCAGTTTTTGACTAATACTTTTAAAAAATCTTTATATATGCGAATTTTTTTATTGTTTATCGCGATAAGTTCTTTTGTCCATGCTCAAAGACATGATACAAACGCTATCATGGATGAGGCTTTGACGCTTTTAAGAAACGAACAAGCCTCATGGGAAGCAACAGACCATTTTCTTGCAAATTACCCTGAAAAGGTAGATTTACTTATAGGTTATTTATCCTACGTTGAAGAGTCCAATAATGTTGTAAGTACTATTTTCTATGGTGAAAACAATACGATACTTGCACGATATTCTTACAACAACGTCCCAAGTAGTAAACCCGATGGCATATTTATAGTAAACGTTCAGCCGAATGAATTGGAATTAGAACTCTTAGCGATGCGCACGCAAGCGATGAAAGATTATCAAGAAAACACTTCTAATACATATTTGTACTATGAAAATGTGAGCCCTAATATCATACCGCTCATTTATAATAATAAGCGCCTTGTATATATTATCATGGGTACTACAGAGGCGCAAATGTTGCTAGGTAATGATTATAAACTTGATTTCAACAAAAAAAATGAAATTACAAGCCGTACTAAACTACATAATTCGCTCATACCATTCAATTATGGAGACACAGATAATGCACTATCTAGCGTACATTCTCACATTGTTAATGCGGTTATAGACGTAACTGATATTTGCACTTTGTTACTATATAAAAAATATACAGGTATCAAACAACATTACGTAATCAGTAAGAAGTTTGTCTCTATTCTAGACTTAGAAAAAGAATCCCTACTCATTATCACTAGAAAAGCTTGGGACAAAATGAATGAATCTGAAAAAAAGTAAGATTCTTCGGGCGTAGTTATTTTGATTTTCATTGATACCTATCATTGGAAATCACTAAATGGTAAAATCGTAGTTGGTTCGTTTTCGCGAAAGCGAAATATAAGGAGTTCTAATTTTAACTCCTATCTTTATGCTTTCGTTAAATACACAACATGAAGCACCTTTTCTTACTTGCAATTTGTTTAATAACAAGTACTGCATTTTCTCAAAAACTAGACCTAGAACTCGTTAAAAACCTAGAACCGCGCAACATAGGACCAGGTGGCATGTCCGGACGTGTTACTGCCATAGATGTGGTTCACTCAAATCCAGATATTATTTATGCAGGAACCGCCAGCGGTGGTTTGTGGAAAAGCGAGAGCGGCGGCATTAAATGGGAGCCCATTTTTGACAAAGAAGTCACTGCATCTATAGGTGCAGTTGCTATACAGCAGTCTAACCCAAGCGTGGTTTGGGTTGGAACTGGCGAGGGCAACCCGCGTAATTCCTTAAATGGCGGCTACGGTATTTACAAGTCGCTAGACGGCGGCAAGAACTGGCAACTTATGGGATTGGAAAAAACCAGACATATTCATAGAGTTGTCGTGGACCCGACCAATCCTTTAGTAGTATATGCTGCAGCAATTGGTTCGCCATGGGGCGAGCACCCAGAACGCGGCGTTTTTAAAACTACAGATGGCGGCAAGACTTGGAAAAAAATTCTATATACAAATGACAAATCGGGTGCAGCAGACCTTATTATGGACCCAACAAACCCTAATAAACTCATAGCAACCATGTGGGAGCACAAGCGCGACCCATGGTTCTTTAAAAGTGGCGGAACAGGTTCAGGTCTTTACATAACGCATGACGGTGGCGATAACTGGAAAAAGATTACCGACAAAGAAGGGTTGCCTGAAGGCGAGCTGGGACGCATAGGCGTAGCCATCGCTGCAAGTGAGCCTAACGTTGTTTATGCACTTGTAGAGGCGAAGAAAAATGCACTCTACAAATCTACTGATGGTGGTTTTAAGTGGAAAAAGATTAACGACAAAAGCGACATAGGCAACAGACCCTTTTATTACTCAGAGATTTACGTAGACCCGCAAAATGAAAATCGTGTTTATACGGTCTTTACTTACGTAAATGTAAGTGAAGATGGTGGTAAGAACTTTACAGAGCTCATGCCAGCTTATGGTGTTGATAACGGCGTGCACCCAGACCACCATGCATGGTTTATACACCCTAAAAACGGTAAATTTATGATAGACGGTAATGACGGTGGTTTAAACATAACCCGTGACCGTGGTCAGAGCTGGCGTTTTATTGGAAATCTACCTGTGGCGCAATTTTACCACATTAATGTAGATATGGAAATACCATATAATGTTTATGGCGGTATGCAGGACAATGGTAGCTGGCGAGGTCCAGCTTACGTATGGCGAGCGCAAGGAATAAGAAACTCTTATTGGCAAGAAATTAGTTTTGGTGATGGTTTTGACGTTGTTCCAGACCCTACAAATAATAGATATGGCTACACGATGTCACAAGGTGGCTCCGTATCTCGATACGATTGGGAAACCGGTAATAACTATGGTATTCAACCTACACATCCAGACCCTGCGGTGAACTTGCGATTCAACTGGAATTCGGCTATAAACATAGACCCGTTTAATCCTAGTGTGTTGTATTTTGGTAGTCAGTTTGTGCATAAATCTACAGACAAGGGCCTTACATGGACCGTTATAAGTCCAGACCTTACCACAAACGACCCTGCAAAACAAAAACAAGACGACTCTGGCGGACTTACTATGGACGCAACAGGTGCAGAAAACCATACAACCATACTTGTTATAGAACCTAGCGCGGCCGAAAAAGATGTGCTTTATGTAGGAACAGACGACGGTCGCGTGCATGTGACTATGAATGGCGGCAGCAGCTGGACAGACATTTCTAAAGGACTTAAGGGACTGCCAGCAGGCTCATGGATTCCGCAAATTAAAGCTTCCACAACTAAAAAAGGTCATGCCCTACTTGTTGCAAACGATTACCGCAGGTTTAATTATGAAGCTTATGTCTATCGTACCACAAACTACGGCAAAACGTGGACACGCATTGTAGATAATGACGATGTTAAAAGCTATGCTCTTTCTATCGTAGAAGACCCAAAGGAGAACAACCTCTTGTTTCTAGGGACAGACGACGGTCTTTATGTGAGTATAAACGCAGGCGGCGACTGGGTGAAGTACACAAACGGTTTTCCTACCGTTCCCGTGAAGGACTTGGTTATCCATCCGCGTGAGGACGATTTAATTATAGGGACTTTCGGTCGTGCAGCATGGGTGCTCGATGATATCAAGCCTTTGCGAGATATCGCTTTCGCGAAAGCGGACTACAAACAACCCATAAAACTATACGAGCCACCTACAGCATACCAAGCTCGTTACCAGCAGCCTACGGGCAGCCGTTTTGGTGCTGATGCGATGTACAATGCAGAGAATCGTGGTAGCAGCGGAAGGTTTAAGTATTTCTTTGACAAGAGTTTAAAGTCCAAAAGTGACACCACCAAAGTTGATACCCTTTACCTTAAGATATACAAAGGCAACGACCTGATACGCACCTTAAATACCAAAGTTCCCAAGGAAAAAGGTATTTATGACTGGACCTGGAGACTGGACGAAAAAGGCGTGGATTTTCCATCTAAAACATACCGCGAGGAAAAGAACAAACGTGAGAACGGCGGCGTAGATGTATTGCCAGGAACATACCGTGCCGTGCTACATTATGGCGATGTGACCAGTGAAACTAGCATAGTCGTAGAAGACGACCCGCGTATAGACGAGCTCACCGCAGCTGACCGCATGGCAAAATATAACGCGATGAAAAAGTTAGAAACCTTAGTAACCAGCGTTGAGCAAGTCACTACACAACTAGCAAAAAACAAAAAGCTAGCAGAGGACTTTAAAAAATT
>JANQTO010000202.1 GCA_030731685.1 Nonlabens sp. | reverse complement strand
GTATGACCCAGCTGGACAACTGCCAGGAAATGCTATTGACGACCCGATGCCTGCTTTAGTGAATGATTTAGATTTAAAATTAACTGATGCTAATGGCGTAGATTATTTTCCATGGAAATTAAATCCTGCAAACAGTTTTGCAGCAGCAACTAAAGGAATTAATAACGTGGACAATATTGAAATAGTAGAAATTCCCGCACCATCTGGTACTTACACTATAACAGTATCACACAAAGGGAACATAACAACAGAGCGATATGCACTGTTAATTAATGGCGCTGACGTGGGTACACTTTCTAATAGACAAAACGAACTAAACAACTTCGTAATGTATCCTAACCCTGCACAAAGTGAAGTTACTGTATCGTTCAGTAATTCATTAGAAGGCAGCAATATCGCTGTTGAAATATTTGATGTTTTAGGCCAGCGTGTAAGTAATACTAAATTTGACAATTCAGGTAGATTCGAGCAGCGTATAGACGTGAGCGCATTGAAGACTGGAGTTTATTTAGTACGTGTAGGTGACGGTAATGTTTCAAGCACCAGAAAACTCGTCATAAATTAATTACCAGAATATTTTAAAATAAACTGTAAACTGCTCACACCAATTAGTGTGAGCAGTTTTCTTTTAAGCTAATTTAAAATGATACAGCAAGAACTCTTGGATTTCCTTGAAGAACTTACGTTGAACAATAACAAAGATTGGTTCGAAGGAGAGAAGCATCGATTTAAAAAGTTAGACGGATTTTTTAAAACTCAGATGAACGACGTTGCAACTAAACTCAATAATACAGACCTAATAGAAAAAACTAAGCTATTCCGTATTTATAGAGATGTACGGTTTTCTCATGATAAGACACCTTTTAAAACGCATCGCAGTGTAAATTGGATACGAGCAGGGGCCTCTAGGCGCGGTAGTTATTACATGCGTATCGCACCAGGTGCCAGTATGATTGGAATTGGTTTTTTCGGACCTGAAAAGGAAGACCTGTTGAGAATAAGGAAAGAACTAGAACAAGATGCTCAAGAGTTCAAGACTATTATAGAGAACAAGAATTTTGCCGAGACATGGGGTACCATGCAAGGAGAATCTCTCAAAGTAGCCCCAAAAAACTTTGATAAAACACATCCTGATATAGAGCTTATCAGATTTAAGAATTTCTTCTTTACTAAAACTTTCAGTGATGAAGAAATAATGAACAAAACATTTGAGCAGCAGGTAGTGCAGGCTTTTCTAGTAGCAAGACCATTTTTAGATTACATGAGTAGTGTTCTTACTACAAATCTAAATGGTGAGTCTATAATTTAATTGTAAACTTAATGCTTACAGGAGTATACAAAAATAGGCATCCCATGGGGTGCCTATTTTTATTATTTCAACGTATTTAAGAAATAGCCTCTATTTTACGAGTAACGTCATTAAATGTAAATGACATACCAGCTTCCAATCCTTTCATTGCATTAAATATAGGAGCTTTAGAGGAAATAGCAAACACCTTACTTCCGTTTTCGAGCGTTAATTCACCAAGTGAAATACCTATAAAAAACGAGTGTGTATTTGTAATTACAAGTGCTCCGTCACTTACAATGGACTTGCTAGAACCAGCACCAGAATTACTAAGCTCTATCTTTAGGCTTTCCTGTTCTTCCTTTAAATTGTTATAGCGCTCGTACTCTGCCATGAGTTCTCCTGAACCGTCATCATCATCGTCACCACCTGAAGAGTCTAAATCTTCTAGGGACTCCTTGAGTTCACGAATTCTGGTTTTGTAAGAATCTATGCGGGTTTGTATGGTCGATTTGCACAAGGCAAGTACATCACTTTTAAGAATCATGAAGCATTTTATTTAAAATCTAGCTGGCAAAAGTAGCGTTATTTACTACAGTTTTACCTTAGGTGTTTCAAAAAGTTGCATACTGTTAATAAGTCGCTCTCTTACTAGATTCATCATGCGTTTATTAAGTGCGCTGGAGTTTGATATATACTGCTCATACTCTAGTAATGTGAACTGACCTATGAGGATACCTTTAAGGGAATTACGGAATTTTTGGTCCCTATTTACAGCATTTTCTATATAATCTAGTCGTTTTGCGGCGGTAAGACCATAAAAAACATTCTTGTGTTTTGCGATATAATTTCTAAAAACGGCAATAAGCAAATCGTGCTGTAATTTAGCGATAGGCCTCAATGTTCTATTTTGAAATTGTTCGTCGGCACTCATATCATCGCTCACCCGAGCATTTGGTATTTCGGGTCTTAAGGCTACTAAATAAAGGTCTCTGTCGCTCATAATTAGGGTTTTTTAAAAGTACGATGTGTTGTGGGGTTCTCGCTTTCGCGAAAGCGTAACTATTCAACAACCTTATGAACAGGCACAAAATATTTTAGAATAATATTAGCAGCTAGGTTAGGGCATGATGTGTACCTTTAAATAAAAAAAATGAAGACATATAATCCATATTCTGGGAATGTATTAGAAACATATAGTGAGCTTACTACGGCAGAAATCCAGCAAAAACTCGAACTAGCACGGCGTGCCCAAGCCGCATGGAAACTTACCACTATGGAAGAGCGAGCTTCCAAGTTGAAGACAGTTGCTGCACTTTTAGGAAATAATAAAGAACGTTATGCTCGCCAAATGGCACTTGAAATGGGGAAGCCCATCAAACAAGGTCGCAGCGAAATTGAAAAATGTGTATGGTTGTGTGAGCACTTTGCTGCGCATGCGTCCTCGATGCTTGCACCCGAACACATTAAGACAGACTATGAGCAATCGTATGTAGTATTTGAGCCCTTGGGTACTGTGCTCGCGGTAATGCCATGGAATTACCCGTTCTGGCAAGTTATGCGATTTATAGCACCAGCATTAATGGCAGGAAATGTAGGTGTACTTAAGCATGCAAGTGGCGTGATGGGTTGCGCAGTGATGCTAGAAGAACTATTCTTAGAAGCTGGATACAATGCCGGCTGTTTTCAGAACTTCATAATTTCCAGTGACGCTGTTGAAGATATTATTAAAAACCCAATTATTAAGGCGGTTACCTTAACAGGTTCCAAAGCAGCTGGCAGTGCAGTTGCCAGTACCGCTGCGGCTGAGATTAAGAAAGCAGTGCTAGAGTTAGGAGGTAGTAATGCGCTGGTTGTTTTTAACGATGCAGCCATTGATAAAACAATTGAAACTTGCGTTGCTGCTCGCTATCAAAACACGGGTCAGAGCTGTATTGCAGGTAAGCGATTGCTATTACACAAAGACATCGCCCCAAAATTTTTGAAAAAATTAAAGGATGCGGTTTTGGAAATGAAATCTGGTAACCCGCTAGATGAGGAAACCTATATAGGCGTCATGGCTCGAGAAGAACTTGCAAAGGAATTAGAAGTTTTGATGGAAAAGTCCATAAAAATGGGCGCGACGCTTGAATTAGGAGGTAAAAGAGATAAAGCATTTTTTGAACCTACTATTTTAACTAACGTCACTGCAAATATGCCAGTTTTTAAAGAAGAAACCTTTGGGCCATTGCTTGCCGTGACGATTTTTGAAACGGTAGATGAAGCTGTCGAGCTTGTGAATCAATCAGCATTTGGACTAGGTGTTTCATTGTTTACGGAAGATATAGAACTTGCAACATCCCTGGTTCCAAGGTTCAAAGATGGAGCGGTTTTCATCAATGAAAAGGTTTCAAGCCATCCTGCATTACCCTTTGGCGGTACGGGAATTTCTGGTTATGGTCGAGAACTGTCACATTACGGTATCAAAGAATTTTGCAATATAAAAACAGTGGTGGTCGCTTAAATAGACAGTTTGTGATTTCTTAGATTCTTTGTGATAGTAAATACCATTGCAAACCTATGATGCTAATGGAATTGTTAAAAAATCCCGACTGGAGTTTATCACGAATTTCAGATTTCGGGATTTTTACAAGTTCTATAGATTCTTGTTCTGTTTCTACGCCACCACCTTTTTGGATCTTTGCAGTGGTATCAACCTCGCTATAAAAAAGATGTATTTGTTCTGAGCAACCGCCAGGTGAAGGAAAATAGGTTGTTATTAGTTGCATAGTTTTCACTTCGTAACCTAATTCTTCCTTTACTTCTCGCCGTGCACACTCTTGCGGATTCTCTCCTTGAGTTAGCGAACCTGCAACTAATTCTACCATTATGGGTTTTTCTCGTCGCGCACTAGGGTAGCGGTACTGTTTCGTAAATAGAAAGGAATCTGTGTCTTTTTCAAAAAGCAATACTGCGACAGAGTCGCCACGTTCTAGACATAATCGTGTAGCCGTGATATCTTTTTTAGAATCTACACCCTTGTAAGTGACTTGTGCTTTTAGGACGGTAAAAAAATCATTAAAAACCTGTTCTTCTTTTAATATTTTAGACATGAAAAAATGTTAGCGTGCAATATAATAGAATTAAAGTTACATAACTCGTACTAATGACCGACACTTAAGTTGCACGAAAATCATCAATCAGGAATTACCTTGTTTTTTCAATATGATAATTGTTTATCTAAATGGATTACTCCATTTAGGCTCGGTCGCTACATTGCTATCAGTTAAAGTTTTTAGAAATGCTACTAGTGCCGCCTTTTGTACCTCGGTAAAATTTAGTCTTACTGCATTTCCGTTAACATCTAGTAATGCTGGTGATAACGTTGGGTGATTCTGTATTCCACTATTATAATGCTCTACTACTTCCTCTAATGTTGTAAATCTACCATCATGCATGTATGGTGC
>JANQTO010000201.1:721-18602 GCA_030731685.1 Nonlabens sp. | reverse complement strand
AAAAAAAAGACTCCGTATTGCTACGAAGTCTTTTCTATTGAAGCTCCCCTTCTTGGGCTCGAACCAAGGACCCTTTGATTAACAGTCAAATGCTCTAACCAGCTGAGCTAAAGAGGAATGTGTAAACACATACTTAAGTGGTTTTCTTAAGCGAGGGCAAATATATAGTGTTTTCTAATTGTACACAAAAAAATAGGGTAAAATATGCGCAATTTTTAGAAAAATCGCTCCATAATCCATTTATACAGGTCGTTACCGTTTGCATACACCATGAGTGTCAACAATATAAGTATTCCTATGATTTGTGCACGCTCTAGAAATTTATCACCAGGTTTGCGTCCTGTAATGATTTCATACAGTAAAAAGGTTACGTGACCACCGTCTAATGCTGGTATAGGTAGAATATTCATAATAGCAAGTACAAAAGATATCCACGCCGTAGTTTCCCAGAAGTGAATCCAGTCAAAAGTATCTGGATACAATTTTGCAATCGTTCCAAAACCACCCAGCTGGCTCGCACCCTTCTTGGTGAATACGTACTTGAACTGGGTGATATAATCGCTCATAGCCCAGTAACCTCTATCGATACCTTTAGAGATGCTTTCGCTAAGACTGTAGGAAAGCTGTTTTACTTTAACCGCATCAGTCTCTGTGAATTTTGGGTAAACGCCTAGTTGTTGTTTTTTCTGTCCTTTAAGCGATACTTCCTTAGTAATAGTATCTCCTTGATGCACGTAAACCACGTCAAAAGGCTTGTCCATTGTAGCCTTGTGATTCATGGCATAGGTAAAATCTGTATGGTATGCTATGGGATAACCTGCTACGTTGAGCAATTTATCGCCTGGGGCAATTCCCATTTTTGCTGCTGGCGTACCTGGCTCGGTATCACGTACGACGAAAGGAACGCGAGGTTCCAGTGCACCTGCAACGCCATCGTTAAAAATTTTACTACCTATGTCTTTCGAAATGTTGAGCGTGACAGGTTTGCCATCTCTTAAAACAGTAACCGTTTTTACGTTTCTAAAGATAAGACGCTGGGTTAATAATCGGCCTTGGTCCAGTGTATCGCCGTTTACTAAAAGTACCTGGTCGCCTTGCTTAAAACCTTCTTTCTCGAGTGTTTCTGGAAAACCAAAACCGTATTTCACATCGCTACCCGTAGCCTGCTGGCCGCCAAGATTTAAGATAAGTATGATGTAAATAGCAAACCCAACAATCACGTTCACAATAACACCGCCCAGCATAATAATAAGACGTTGCCACGCTGGTTTAGACCTGAATTCCCATGGTTGTGGCGGTAATGCCATCGCCTCTGTATCCATGCTCTCATCTATCATCCCTGATATTTTCACGTAACCACCCAGCGGTAACCAGCCTATTCCATAAACGGTATCACCTATTTTCTTTTTAAATAACGAGTACTTAATGTCAAAAAACAGGTAAAACTTCTCTACACGCGTCTTGAATAATCGTGCTGGTATAAAGTGTCCTAACTCGTGTAAAACGATTAGAAAGGAAAGACTCAGTAAAAAATTTATAACTAAAATAACGGTAGGATGCATGCGCAGTGATTCTTTTTAAGTGGTGCAAAAATAATGGTTTAGCATCACAAAACGGTATTAAATATAGTGGCAATAACAGGTTTGAGCATAGAAACTATTTTACGAGAAGTCGCTCGTTATAAACTCCATTTTCAGTCTCCACGGTCAGTAGGTACAATCCCGCTTTTTGGGGTGCTGGAAACGTCAGGTCGCTTGCGGTGGCTGTAAACTGCTGCATCAATCTGCCTTGCAGGTCGTAGATGGTCACGCGCTCTACTTGCAACTGGGTCTGTATCGTAAACCGTGTTGTGGCAGGGTTTGGGTAGATGGTAAAGTTCGCTTTCGCGAAAGCGGATTCCACAGAAAGCGTACTGCTATTATTAGTCGATAGTAAATGCGTATCTGGGTCCACCGTTACCTGAGAAACTACAAAAGGCACGGTAATATCTGTAATGTGACCGTCAAAATCTACAGGCACAATTACATCTTGAACCTGTCCACTGACATTTGTGAAACGCAGCGGTAAGTCGCCCTCAAAAAAGGAAACCGATGGATGGCTTTGCTGTTGAAAAACTTGTATGCGTAGCGTTGTAGGATTCAGTTGCTGGTATCGCACATCATACGACGGGTTGCCCTCGCCATAAATCCAGTCGTTAAAAAACTCGGCAAGTGGAACGCCGGTTTGCAGTTCCATGAAGTTTTGGAAATCGGCAGTTTTTGCGTAGTCGTAACTAAATGCCGGGTCGTTCAAGTAGTTTTGTAATGATGACGTAAAAACAGCATCACCCAGCTTGCGACGTAACATATGTAATACCATCGCGCCCTTATTATAACTGAGCCTACCGCTAAATACACGACCCACGCTCAGTGTATCTTGCGCCGGTACATAAACGCTGCCGCTGGTACTGCTCGTTGCATTGCTAGTAACAGATTCCCGCCAATTCTTAAATGCAACCTGGCCGTCTAAATGTTCCACGGTCATACCAGTGAGGTACGTGGCAAAACTCTCGTTGAGCCATATATCTTGCCAGCTACCGCAGGTTACTTTGTTGCCAAACCACTGATGCGCAAGTTCATGAGCTATCAAACCACGACTGAAATTTCCCATAAAGGAAATGGTTGTGTGCTCCATGCCTCCGCCCCAGCCAAATTGCGCGTGACCATATTTCTCATTGCGAAATGGATACGCCCCAAAGGTATTTTCAAAAAACTGCATAATGGGAACCGTAACCGCGGTTTGCGCCTGTGCGCTTGCGAGATTTTCGGGGTACACGTAATTATCGATGTTCAGCGCTGTTGCGCCTGCGCCCACAACGTCTGTGTATTTAGCATAATTTGTAACGGCTATCGCAACCAGATATGCTGGAATGGGATAGTCATGTCGCCAGAAAAAACGCTTTCCCTGCGCAACTGTAGTTTCAGATAGTAGCAAGCCGTTACTTATTGCGGTGTTGCCCGCAGGCGAGGTAATTGCAACTTCTACGCGGTCTATTTTATCGTTCAGGTCCTGCTTGCACGGCCACCATGCTTTGGCTCCATACGGTTCTGACAACGTCCATATAATAGGAACGCCAGCATGCGTCGTTTGCGCAAAACTACCGAAACCGCTCGCAATAGGATTCCCAGAATAGCTCACGCTTATGGAATCTAAAACACCTGCGAGTTGCGTTGTAGGAAAACTGATAACTAGTTCGTCGCTCGCGTTGTGCGTATAACTTAACGGAAAACCGCGCTGGGTAACCGCGCTCACATTAATATTAGATGCGAGATCCATAATGATTTGGTTCAGGTCTGTAACCGCGGTAAAGTGTGAGGTAACTGTACCAGAAATACTAGCAACGCTCGGGTCTACGTTCAGTTCCAAACGCGCATATTTCATGTCATAGTTTCCTGATGTGGTCGTCGCACCTTTGGCGATGCTATTTTGTAACACACGCGCTTTAGATTGACATGCTATTATAGATTCTTGGCTCGAGTGACTGTCGTGGATGGATTGTGCTTGTACTTTGTTCGCTTTCGCGAAAGCGAACACCATAAAAAACAAGGTGCCATGTTTCAAAAATTCTTTTAAAAGTGTATTCACTTTCATGTATTTATATGTTGCACACGCCTAGGAAAGTTTGTTACTGTTGTTTGCCAAGAACGCACCATACTTTAAAAGAGCTACGAAAACAACGCCACCCAATGCGTTACCAACCAGGGCCGTAGACTGGAATGTTAGGTAATCTACGAAACCTATCTTACTTGAGACGAGCAACCCTGCAAAAACTTCAATACTGCCTACAATACTATGATGCAGGCCAGCCATAGCTATAAGAAAGGTAATGATATAAATAATCATGATTTTGCCTGAGGCAGCTTTTGTAGAAGTAATAGTCCATGAGAGTAGCGCCATTAACCAACCAGCTAGCACCGCACTTCCTAAAATAACCGGTCTGGAATAATGATTTACATGCTCAGCAAGGTTTTCTAGGCCGGTATGTGAAATAATACCAAGTTCTGGACCTATCCAAACGATAAAACCAGCTATGACATAACCGCCTATAAGATTGCCGAAGATGACGATACCCCATAGAGACATAAGGTCTCCAACGGTTTTAGTACCACTCAAAACGGGAAGCGACAATAGCGAGGTTTGCTCTGTAAATAACACTGATTTACCCAGAACTACCAGAATAAAACCTAGCGGATATACAAAGGCAGCGAGATAAGGAATAAATTTATCCGGCACCTCACCAGCAAAAAGGGAATAAACGATGGCAACGAGCAAAAAACTAAAACCTACCTCAAGGCCCGCCATAAGGCTACTCAAAAAAGTAGACACCCTATTTTTTCTGTAAGCGTCTATTCCTTCACACAGTTGCTTTATGAGAATGTCATCTTGGTCCTTGATTTCTTCAGATTCGCCATTAGTCTCTACGATTTGCTCTAAGTCTTGTTGTTCCATGTGTTGTTACTTCTTGCGCGTTAATACTATCAAAAAGACATTAAATTGTAAAATGCGGTCGAGCCTTTCAATGTCTTTTAAATGCTATATTTTTTTGCTTACTAAACTAACGACTTACCATTGCGCCTTCTTAGTAAAATTCTCAAGGTTTACCTGCGTATACCACCATGCTTAAAAGTGATAGGAAATACAAATAAACGCTACTAATCTACTGCTAAAGACCGTAATTTTGCATAAAAGAATCATAAATGCATCCCTTTCTTAAAATAAATAAATGGCGCGTTGCTTTCTTTGTAGTTTTGGGCATCGCAATTCTCATTAGTTTTCAATATGCGCTCACGCCTGAGAAAACGCTCAAAGTATTGTCACCACTCGATTTTGACCCGACACTGGTAGACGACAGTAAACTCTTTGTAAAAAAATACCACCACATCGGACCGTTCAGCCTAGTTAACCAACACGGCGACACCATTACCGAACAAGATTACTTAGGAAAAATTTACGTTGCAGATTTCTTCTTTACTACTTGTCCAACCATTTGCCCAGTAATGACTAAAAACATGACAAGGCTCCAAGAAGAATTTAAAGACGACCCAGAAATTATGTTGCTGTCTCACAGCGTTACACCAGAGGTTGATACTCCAGAGGTTCTCAAAGCATATGCTTACAGAATGGGTGTGACCAGCAAACGCTGGAATCTCGTAACTGGACCTCGCAAAGAAATTTATGACTTAGCACGCAAGTCATACATGGCAGTAAAAGATGGCTTTACTGACGAAGACTATAGCATGGTGCATACAGAGAACTTTATGCTCGTGGACAAAAAAGGCCAGCTGCGTGGTCGTTCTTACGACGGCACTGACCCAGAAGAAATAGAAGCTCTTATAGAAGATATATATATTTTAAAGGCTAGCTATAAAAAGTAAAATTATGCTGCCATACGTCCGCTCCATAAGTTTTGCTCATTATAAATCATAAAATCGTCATTAAGGGCTAGTTGATATTCTCCTGTGTTGACTGCAAACTGTGAAGTAACGTTATAGGCAATCCATATATTTACCAACATTAACGGTATTTGAATAGCGTCTTTTACACCTAGCTTAGAGTCGTCCATATGAATCCATCTTTCTAGTGGTTGCTCGTACATTCTATTCATAATATCCTTTCCAAAATGCTTTTTCATTCTTAGAAATATCTCTACATCAAACAACCATCTTGTTAAAAATTGCTTGTCATAAGCTAGAGGAATAATATCTCTTTTAAAAACTTTAGCTCCACATTGAGTGTCTTCTATAGGTAATCCTAAAATCATAAAAATGAACAATTTTACAATTTGAGAAAATATTTTTCTAAATACGTTACGCTCTATCTGTCCTTCACTTTTACCTCTTGAACCGTAAACCATAGTTAAAGCGTCATTATTTTGAAGTGTATCTACCAACTTTTTAAAGTCTTTAAAGTCGGTAGATAAATCTGCATCTATGAAACCTATATAATCTATATCGGTACGATTATATAAGTAGCGAGCTCCAGAGCGCACAGCAGCAGCTTTACCTGCATTTTTCTTTACATCTACAATGCTCACTTGAGACGACGCTTCTCTTTGGATTTTATTTAAAACCTCTAGTGTATGATCTTTACTACCGTCATTTACAAAACATAGATGGTAGTTGTCATGGGATTGAATAAATTCATTAAATGCGTTTACATCTAATCTGTTTGCTTCGTTGTAACAAGGTATGATAATTCCAGTTTTCATAATAATAGTTGTTTAATTATGACACAAATTTACCGGCACAAGAGACCTCAAATCGGCTGTTTTCGCTGGTCACAAAGGAAGTGTCGACGAATAGTAATTAAGTGTAGTTCAATGCCAGTGAACGGTTATTGCGGTTGTCATATCTTTATCACATCCTTAAAAGGAGTACTTTGAAGTTGAAACAAAAAACAAATAAACTTTTAATCGCAGCCCTAGTTATAGGGATTGCGTTTCATGGTAGCGCGATTTTTTTTACACTCGAGTCTACTTATGATGCTTTAATACATTTGTTTTTTGCAGAGCATTATGCTACCAGCTGGTTTGAACCATGGAATTATAAGTGGTACACCGGCTTTACGGTGATGAGCTATCCACCATTAGTACATCAGTGTATCGCTTTATTGAGTTATGTAGGAGGTTTAAAATTTGGTTTGTTTACGGTTGCTTTAATTGCTATCATCCTATTTATTACGGGTGTTTACCGTTTTTCATTATTAATAACTGCCAGTCGCAAGGCTGCCGGGTATGCTGCTTTACTAGCTGTTTTCTCATCTTCTTTTGTAGAAACGCTCCACGTTTTCGGCCAGTTACCTAGTATCATAGGTATATCAGTATTAATGCATTCTTTACCTGAGATTTACTTATGGCTTAAAACAGGTGCTTATAGATATTACTTCACTTCTCTTTCTTTAATTGCTGTCACGGTGACATCACATCACGTGACACCTATATTTGGGATGATTTTTTTTATATTCCCATTAATAGGCATGGTCATTATGGATCACGCTCGGGCGCAGGTTAGTAGTTTTAAGGAAGTAAGATTTGGCATCTTTTTCAATTCCTTTCTGAAATTATTCAAGCGTATAGTAGGATTCGGGTTTTCTTCATTAGTAATTATCGTAGGTTGTATTTTACCTTATTGGATTAATACCAAAAACAATCCCATCACTCAGGTACCCATACCACATGGGTCTAGGGATAATTTTCTTGAAGTCACTTCGTCCGGACTTGTGTTTTTCTTAATTCCTTGGGGTATTTTACTCGTTATACTACCGTATATATTTTTCAGGTATTACAGTAAACGATTTTTATTTTTTGGGATATCTATTACCATTTTA
The DNA here is from genome assembly GCA_030731685.1 of Nonlabens sp. Lineage (GTDB taxonomy): Bacteria > Bacteroidota > Bacteroidia > Flavobacteriales > Flavobacteriaceae > Nonlabens. The sequence continues at coordinate 11,237 of JANQTO010000201.1, read as the reverse complement.
ACGGTGCTAGGCACCGGTGGCACTACTCCTATTCCTAAGATAGTTCTGGGTGAAAATGCTTTTAATATATTAACGCTAGACCGTTTTACATTATGGGCTTCTATCATGTCCATTCCTTTGCTAGGAGAATTTGCCTATAGATTCATGCATGGAGATATAAGGGAATTAATACAAGGAAAGCTAGGAGCCATGTACCATAGACTTACGGGAGCTGTACTGGCAGGTCTGTTTGTGTTTATGACCATCTTTACCATGACCTTAGGGTATTTTAGACCGTCGCAACCTGCTACAATCAAAATGCTACCTATAGTTAACTTCTTAAATCAGGACCAGCATGATCATTGGAGATATCTTACACTGGGCTTTGGAGATCAAATGGCATGGCTAGCAGCTCAAACAAGTGCGCTATCTGTAGACGGTAATTATCATTCTGCTAGAAGGTTACCTGAACTTACTACCAGACCTATAGAACGGTTAGAGAACTCTAAATTTAAAGGTGTGGAAGGCATAGGTTCTTTACAGCAATTCTTAACCGTACCTGAGAAGTATAACTTGAAGTATATATTCTCGAATGATAAGTTCTATGACCCTATGCTCTATTTCTGTGGATGGCAGCGACTAGAACAATTAGAGAATGGTATTATGGTATGGGAAAAAATGAATGTACCACCGTTATCTAACATCTTACCATTAGTAGATGTTCCTCAATGGCAAAAAATTCTATGGGGAATAATCCCTGTACTTACTGTGATTATTGCATTTCTATTAAATATCCAATTGTTACTTACTAGAATGCTTAAGTACAAAATACGAAAAATGCCAGCTTACTTAAGGAATATAGATGCTTACACGCCTTTTAAAAGTAAACTGTTGCACACCATTCACATTTGGGCCCTATTATTATTTATAGTGACCTGTTATGGAATGTACACTTTTTACTTAAAAAACACCACGCAACGCACCCCAGAAAATGTTGTCCTGGCTTATTACGATGCCATAGACTTTAAAGAATTTGAGAAGGCATACCTTTATTTAAACCCTAAAAGTGGTTTAGAATTAAACCAGTACATGTTGCAAATATCTGTCACTGACGGGTTACTTAGTTCTTATGCAAAGTTGGACAATATCGAAACTACCGTTCTTAAACAAACCCAAAATACCGCTAGATTACGAGTAGAAACAAAATGGATTACACCTTTAGAAAAAATACAGAAAACAGAATACCTAATTGCGATTAAACAAGATGATAAGTGGTTTATAGAGCCTGAGGCTATAGAGACAGACCTACCTCCTAACCAGTTGTTTACAGAAAATAAAACTGTATTTTATAATCAAGGAAGAAGACGCATAAGCACTGAACAAACATATCATGAAGATATACTCAAACAACCATCTCTAGAAATATTAAACGCGAGACTTGTTGAAAACAAAAATCACTACTTCATAATAGGCGAGGTACAAAACATAGATAACGTCCCAGCAGATGTGGTCTTGAAAGGAACATTATATGATGAGAATAATGTGCAACTAGCTAGTTACAATTCAAAGTTTGTGGTGAAGCACAAATTAATGCCAAAAGAAATAAGTAGTTTTAAAATTAGTTTTGAAGGCATCGCATGGAACAACACAAACGATTCCATTCCTAAATCTTTTAATCCAGATGAGTATACACCTGTGAATTTTAAAAATAAACCTGCGGTATTTAATATTCAAGCAGCTGGAAATGTTGCAAATACTGATTTATATAAAGGTATAGCTATAAGTAACCTATCTATAAACAAGGGTCTAATTAAAGGGCAGCTGTTTAATTCTGGCACGCAAGAACTGACTGTTCCTCAGTTGATTATATCTTATTATGACAGTAATAAAAAGTTAGTTTGGGTAGATTATAACTTTTTGCAAGAAGCTGTGAGACCTCAACGCAAGAAAAATTTTGAGTTTCAGTTACTTATGGATACACAAATTAATATTCTAAGTACTAATATGAGCAATTGCTTTGTAAATGGTTTACCTAATGAGTCCTTAGCTGAAAAAATAACAGGTAACAGAAGCGCAAATACCGCGTTCAATATATTGCAAAAAACAGATGGTGGCACGTTCCCATTTATAAAGTTAGAAACTAACGCTTACATAGGCATCCCTAAATAATGACTATAAAAACGACGTACTTTATTATCGCTACCTTGTGGATTCTTTCCTTTAACGGTATGCGTGATCATGTAAAACATACTGCAAATTATACTCCTATAGACCACCAACTAGAATATGCAGCCAACCGGCCCATACGGTTAACATTTAAAAAAACTGCCTCAACTACACCTAGTCTAAGAATTTCATACAGTTTAGGGAGCACGATAGTTCATGGGCACATTAAAGATAAAACAGTCATTTATGAGGTTCCTAAATTTGTAAGCAATATCGCAGGTCACGTTACTTGGAATCTGGTGAACACTACCTACAACGGGAGTTTCTATATTAAACCAGATTCTCAAATTACCGATATGGAGACTTATGTAGGTCCACCCAGTATTATTGCAAACGCCAAGGATTATAGCATGGTAGTCACGCTGCCCTTAGATAAATATGATAATGTTCAAGAAGATGGTACAAGGGTATCATTCAACTATCATAAAGAAACAGAAAGTTCACAAACTAATCTTCAAGTAGAACATCTCATTGCATATGATTACGTTTATAGCACAAAAAAAACCGGAAATATTTTACTCGCATCAAGTTCTGGCAGCAAGTCTAGTAAGGAGTTTTTAATAGAGGTACGTGCTGGTTTGCCTGTGGATTTTACGCTTTCGCGAAAGCGTACTCACAACTATGCTGACGGGAACCAACTGGCAAGCTTCTCTACATCCATCCTTAGAGATAGTTATGATAACGTCGTGAATGATGGAACGCTGGTAACATTTTACATTACAACAAGTTCAGGAGCGATTTTACAAACCACAGCAACAACTATAAACGGCGTGGCTACTGGACTTATGATTCATCCAGAAAAACAGGAAACATGGTCTATCGTTGGCATTGTAGCAGGCATGGCCGCAAGCAATGCAGTTATCATGGAATTTGACCCAGTTTTCAAAGATTTTAATATCGCTGTGAACAAGGAAAAAAGAACAGTGACGGTAGGTCCGTTATTAAGTTTCATGAAGCAAATCATTCCAGACGGGTTAACGGTTGAACTTAACTTGAAAGGAAAAACCGCAACTCATTTTTTTCAGAAACAATCTTTAAATGGACAGGTTGTTTTTCAACTTAATCAAGACCTTATACCTCATGGCATTTATAATATTGAGGTAACTGCAGGAGGCATTACTCGTACCCTAGAAAATATTTTACTGTGAGCATCATCAATAAAAACATAGTACGCAGTGGCCTTATCTTCTTCTATGTATTCATTATAGCTATTATTATTTTAGGTGTAAGTAGTTTATATAGCTATCTTAATACTGGTGCAGACCGCAGTACCATGCTGCATAGTGAGCAAATTCAGGAAAGGTACTACTTGCCCATAATGCAATGGGACACAACAGCTGTTAAAGGCCGCGAGCTGGACGCTACAACTTTAAAGGCAATAGAAGAGGACTATTTAAATGCATGGTATGTTAGGGCCAGCGCACTTAAAAACAACACCCTAACTGGTATAAAGGATTATTACACGACTAACGCTGCCGAAAAAATTACTGCGCTCATAAATTATAATCTAAGTAATGACATATCAATAGAAATGACGTCTTTAGAACATCATCCTAAAGTTGAGTTTTTTAGTGAAGATGGGCAACTTGCCGTTTTAACTGATGTAGATGTTCTCGAGCATGAACAGGTCTATAAAGAAGGGGCTTTTTTAAATAAATCTTCTAGCTACAGCACGTATAAAGTAGTTTTATTATTAGAAGATGGCTACTGGCGCATACGGCAGTTAGTAAAACAATCTAGTCATGAAAAACTAAGGGAAACACCCTTTGTTGCGTTAAATTATGATTTAAAAGGCATTAATTATTATCCAAAAAATAGTCCTTGGAACACCTTTGGGTCAGCGTTTCAACAAGATACAATTGCTACAGACTTTAAGATTATTAAAGATGCTGGACTTAACAGTATTAGGGTTTTTGTGAATTATGAAGATTTCGGCAAGGAGCACGTCAGTCTAGAGAAGTTAGAAAAACTAAGTGCACTTATGGATGAAGCCGCAACTGCAAATTTAAAAGTACTCGTAACACTATTTGATTTTTATGGAAATTACTCCGTAAATGACTGGACTATGACACAACAGCATGCTGTTAGTATTGTAGATTGTATTAAGAATCATGAGGCATTGCTAGGTTGGGATTTGAAAAATGAACCTAATCTAGATTACGATTCTAGGGGTAAAGAGATTGTAGAATCTTGGTTAGAACACATGGCTTATCGCATTAAAACTTTAGACGACAAGCATCCTGTAACTATAGGCTGGTCTAACACTAAAAGCGCAACTGCACTGCAGGATAAACTTGATTTTATTTCTTTTCATTATTATGAACCACTAGAAAAGTTAGATGCTGACTTAACTAGCTTAAAGAAAAAGGTAGGAGAAAAAGAGCTCGTGTTGACAGAGTTTGGCCTTAGTTCTTATTCTGGATTCTGGAACATGTTAGGCTCTAGTGACCAAACCCAAGAAGCATATCATAAAGAAGCCCAGAAGCTGTTGACTAAAAATGAGTTGCCGTTTATGTCTTGGACACTTTATGATTTTGAATCTGTACCAGAGGAAGTTACGGGAACATATCCATGGCGCAGAAATCCACAAAAACAGTATGGCTTTTTAGATTCAAGGGGAAAGAAAAAACCCTCATTTAAATATATATCTAAGCCGCGTTAAGCATGTGCGCTGGACTCTTTTGAGTTGGTTTCATGTTTTCAAACGCGTTGAGGTACATTGCAGCAATTCTACTCATAGGGTGAGATGTAGCTGCCATAAAGTTGGCTTTGGCTATTGATTTGCGATGCGCCTCATTTGTTAAAAGCGCTTCTATAGAAGCTGCAAGACTTTCTACACTGGCAGGGTCAAAAAACTCACCTTGGTAACCTTCTTGTTGGGTTAATAATGCTAAGTCGCCCAAATCAGGCATTACTACCGCTTTACCATAACTACCCGCTTGATGTAATACTCCCGAACTACCCGTAGTAGCGGTATAAGGAAAAACAACTACTGCACTTTCATTAAAAATTCCTGGAACATCACTTTCTTCAACGTAACCTGTAAACCTTAATTGTTTAACAGCTTTATATGTATGCTCCACACTCTTTAGATAACCAGGTACGTTAGGATTATCAGTTCCTGCTATTACTATTTCTATATCTAATTTTGTTCTTTCTCTAACGAGCTCGACAGCTTCTATCATAGCCTCAACTTTTTTATATGTTCCAAATTTTCCAAAGGTCATCACCTTTAAAGGTCCAGTAGGAATATCATAAGAAGGTTCTATGGAAACCGTTTCAAAAGTACCGTGAGGAATATGGATTACGTTTTGAGCTTTGTATTTTTTTTCAAGAATGGTAACATACTTTTCCATGGTTACCGCTACTGTGTCTGCTTGTAAAATTAATTTTGTAAGCATCGTACCTATCATTCCATAAAGTGATGTTAGTAATTTATTGTTTGTAAAACCCGCACTACCTAAATCAACTTCCTCAAGAATATTGTGTAACAAAACAATGGTAGGAATCTTTTTTAATTTACAAATTAACGGCAGCATAAGACCTAAGGCTGCTGCTATCTTTTTATCACCAAACTTCATGAACTGAAGATTGAAAAGTACGTTATCAGGCTTTGTTTCATTTATAGCAGCTGTTACATTCTTTATGTTCCAGTAGCTATTAAAAGACCAGCATTCCTTTACTGTAATCTTACAGCCAGCAGCTTCAAAATTCAAATCCTTTTCTTCACTTGTTCTATCTGTCAATAGAATAATTTCTGTAACGTCACTTTTTAAACGGAAGCTTTTAACAAGGTGATAAGCATACTCATTTAAAGTTACTTTACTAGGTGGGTATGCTGTTACGATTGCTAATTTCATGATTACTTGTTTTTAATTACGATACAAATTTGAGTCATTTATAAGGCCTTTTTAAGATAATAAGCCTAATTGCTTTTAAGTGTAGATGAATGGTAATTATCTATAGATAGTTGGTTTTTATGCTTTCTTATCCCATAAGAAGTAAACGACTTGCATGACCATTAATAAAGTCATAGCAGCTATTTGAACTAATACTACTTGTTCTAAGCTTTCATGAAAACATATGATTAAAAATACCTGTGCTAGTCCCATAATTCCTGATATGATTACGGGTTTATATTTTCCTAGAGATAGGAAATAGTAAGAGAATATGTTTGCAATGGCAAATAGTGAAGTCGCAATGGCATATTTCCATAAAAGCGGTGCTATTTCAAGATATTCATTGCCAAAAAGTAATCGTACTACCAGTTCTGGAAATAATGCGGTAGAAGCGATTATTAGTGTACATAACAAAGAAATGTAACCTACGTATTTAAAAAGAAGTTGCTTCGTTTCCTTTCCTTCTTTTTTTAATGTTATCACTTTAGGTAGTAACAACATTACAAACATCCAGGCCATAAAGTAAACAACTCTACCTATTAAAGCCAGAGAAGCATATAACCCAGCCTCAGTGTCTTGAAAATAGTGTTTTACAAGTAAAATGTCGCTGTTGTTGATGATGATTTGTGTAAGCTCATAAAATAAAGTTACTATAAAAAAGCCCCTTATCTCTTTAGATAAATTTGCATCAACTGTTATCGTTTTAAGTTTAAAAATAGGAGCTAGCTTGAATGGAAATAACCCTAATATTAAGGAAACTAAAATGCCCACAGCCACAATAAGAATAGGGTCTATCTTCAGAATAAAAAGCAATAAAACTGTGAGGCATAATCGCGCAATCATTTCTGCCTGATAGGTAATTGCAAGTCCCTTAAAATCACTTTTGCCTTGCAAGAAACCTCTATTAACACTTAGCAAAAAATAGAAGGGAACAGCTGCGCCAAAGATGATGAACATAGTACTACTCGTGGTGTGAAATAACGCTTGAAGTTGACTAGCAAAAAGCATCACCGCTATTCCAGATAGTGCACCTACAAATAGAGACGACTTTAGAATGTATTTTAAAAAAGTAGGTAGTACAGAATCCTCTAATAATACCGCATACTTTGCTGTGACTAATTGAAAGGTCATCGCTAGAAATGACAATACTAGAAGAAAGGTTATGAGTATAGCAGCATCTGCAAATTGAGCTGGACCTAAAATTCTACCTAGTACAAGGTTGTACAGATAATTACCACCATTTACTAATAGAACACTTCCCATAAAAAGCTGTTCTGGTGATAATTTTTTCTTAGAAATGAAGGAGACAAATTGCATGACTGGATTTTATGGTAATTTACTGAAACTATGCCGCAACTTGATACCTATATTCATCATAGATATCTTTAAAACCTTTACCCGATATCTCTACCATCTTATCTTGTCTCAAAGCAAATGACATGATGGTCATGAAAGCGGCAACTCCGTTTTGGTCCATTAATCTCAAATCATCTATATTCATAACTACCTTATATTCATAGTCCAGTAATAAATTTATGTGTTGTATTAAACACTTTGAGGTGTTTGCATTTAAAACTCCTGACAAATTGTAAACTCCTTTTTCTTTTTTAATCCTTAACGACATGATATTATTTTTAAGTGGTTATTGTTTTTTAATTACATTGCAAATATGCAATTGTATTGTTGCAAGAATTTCTATAATACGTCTAGCGACGTGTAACTGTCGACGAATGAGTCGTATCCTATGATTAAAGTATTTCATCATCCTCTTAAAAAGGTGCCAAAAAAAGTTTTAATGGCTCTAATCCTAATCTCATTAGGCATTTACAGTCATGGTCAAAACATGAATCCTGGATTTCAATTACTAGAGAAAGGAAACTTTAAAGAAGCCAAAACATTCTTTAAAGACATTCTTAAAGAATATCCAGATAACAAAACCGCCCAACTATGTTATGGAAGAGCCACAGGATTAAGCGGTAATCCCGATGAAGCGACTTCAATTTTTCAAAATTTGCTAAAACAGTATCCTCAAGATTTTGAATTAAAACTCAATTATGCCGAATCGCTTCTATGGAATAAGAAATATAGCGACGCAAAATCTTATTACCAAGGTTTATTAAAGGAGAATAATACAAGCTTTCCAGCAGTTCTAGGATATGCAAACACTTTGTCAAATTTGAAAGAGTATTCACTGGCTCAAGAATACATAAACAAGGCATTAATCCTAGAACCAGGAAATCCTAATGCGTTGATTTCAAAAAAGTATATCAATCTAGGTTACTCAAACCAGCTTGTACAAGCACAAACATTTACACCAGCTATAAAGCTTTTAAAAGATAATATCGACTTTCTTAATTATGATACTGAAACATACCAAGTACTGGCAAACACCTATATTATAGCATCACAAATAGACAGCGCACTAGCCACTTATAAAAAAATAAATCAAAGTAAAACCGATAGTATTATCTCTTTAAATGGCGTCTCACTTATACAGCATTTAAAAGGCAAAGAAAAAAACGCGCTGAAAAGTTCAAACCAGGCTGTAACGCTTCTAACAACTGATACTCCTCAAAATGTAAATCAACAAACCATAGAAAGAAACATACAAGCACTTATATGGAATTCAAAATTCAAAGAGGCTAATTCCTTGATTGAATCTCAAATAGATGAAAAAGGAGAAGAAAACTGGTTACTAGCCTTGAGAGCTACCTTAAATATCTATAAAAGTAATTTCAAGAAAAGTGTAGCAGACTATAATAAGATTCTAGTTACAGATAGCACATCATTTGACGGGAATTTAGGTAAATCAAATGCTCAAAAAGCGTTAGGTAATTATGATGAAGCATATGCGGCTGCGGTTCAAACATTAGCATTCTATAAGGATCAAAAGGATGCTCTTCAATTCATAAAAAAACTAGATGAACAATTTACACCTGTTGCTACTTTAAAACCTAGTTATAGCTTTGATAACGGTGATAATGAAGCCTATAACCTAGATGCTCAGTTAAGCATGCCATTAAACACTAAAATTGCATTGCTAGGGAATTATAATTATAGAAATGCTTTCAATGATGTCCTTACATCTCAAGCAACTGCACAACTTTTTCAGGCTGGTGCTTCTTATGAGTTTTTACCAAATATTAAATTTAGAGGAATGGCTGGAATCAACAGTATTTCAACAGATAACTCAAACTATGCAGAATTTATAACTGATATGGCTGTGCAAGTAAAATCCTTAAAGCTACAGTCCCTAGAAATAGGTTTTAAAAGAAACGTGGAGAGTTTTAACACTGCATTGCTAGAACGCCAGCTGGTCCAAAATAACTATTATGTAAATTATAATTTGAGCACCAACTTTAATCTAGGATGGTTTACACAATATTATTACACATCACAAAATGATAATAACACTAGAAATTTATTATTCACATCGCTCTATTACAACATATTTAAAAAGCCATCACTTAAGGCTGGGGTGAACTATCAGTATATAACGTTTGAAAATCAAGTGCCGGCGATATACTTTAGCCCGAGTAGTTTTAACGCTGTAGAGCTGTTTTTTAACTTGAACAGGAACTTAGAAAGTGTAAAAAAAGCACAGTGGTATTATGACTTAAGCGCTGCGACTGGTTATCAGTTTATAGAAGATAATGCCCGTCAATCTACTTATAGAATCCAGGGAAATTTAGGTTACAAATTTTCAGACCGTACTTCTTTAGATTTTTATGGACAGCAAAGTAATATTGCCTCAACTACGGCTGCGGGATTTACTTTTACTGAATTTGGTTTTAAACTAACATGGTTAGCAACTAGGAAACCCATTTTTGAAACGGTAAAATTGTAGAAGAAAAAGTAGGACTATTTGTTACGCTTTCGCGAAAGCGTATTAAACAATATCACTAACTCTTTTTTAAAATGCTACTTAATAATAAACTTACCCGTAAATCTTTTTCCCTGTTCTGTAATTACCCCATAATGATACATTCCGTTTCTAAGGTCTGGTGAGTGATATTCAAATTGTAATCCTGCATTTATACTTTGAATAGTTCTTTTATCTACTGTGCGACCGGACATATCATACACCGTTATGTCCACAAAACTAGATGCAACAGGAAGTTGAAACATCGTTAAACCATTGAATGGATTAGGCGCGTTGCTTATAGTTAGATTTTCAAAAGTTGAATCATCCACAGATAATGTAGGCTGATAGTCTCCAAACCTTACATCACTTAAAGCAAGGGAAAAAGGAATTACGTTCTTATAATCACTAAGTATAGAAAACACAATAGTTTTAATATCATCATGTGTGAATGACGCACCACTCGTATTAATAAAATCTGTAAATGCGATATCATAACTCGCCATACTTGAGTTTGCTGGAATAGTAAATTTATAGCGATTGTCCCATG
>JANQTO010000201.1:0-711 GCA_030731685.1 Nonlabens sp. | reverse complement strand
TATAGATGCTTGTGGTACCAGTATTATTTCTACCTCTTGATTATTAATGACACTAAACTGTAAGGCGTTGTGTGCCGTGACATCTAGAGCTTTTACCTGTGGTAATAGATGTCTAAAAAGATTTACGTTACCTTTTACAGTTCCCTGAACCATAGGGTTATTTTCTATACCATATGCGTTACCAGAGTTTGTAGGAACTATTTTTTGTACGTTAAAATTTGTGATGCTGGCATAATCCTTTAGGTAATCTACACCCCACAGACTATCGTTAAATTTTTGAACGATTTTTTGTTGATTTCTTACTGGAAAAGGATAACCGATTTCATTTAAATTTTGTGGTTTTTGAACACGCTGTGATAGAACCAAAACTTTACTAGATTCTAGATATGCATAGCTTGTTATAGTGGCCATATCAACTATGAATAGCAAAGAAAATATGAATGATTTCATCTTGAAAATTGTTTAAGGTTCAAGACAAATTTATACCTGCAAGAAGCTTATTTTAAGATAAAACGATGAATGTAAATTAAGTGTAGACGAGAGGTGCCTGAAGTTCGTTCAATAAACTTTATACTTAAAGCAAATTCAGCCTTTTCATTAATATAGGCCTGTTAGACCTGCTTACTGGAACGATATCCTTCTTAATCAAAACGCAGTTATCTTCTATGTCAATAATCTTGCTTACATTAATAACATAGGATCTATGAACCT
>JANQTO010000200.1:1167-4791 GCA_030731685.1 Nonlabens sp. | reverse complement strand
CTTCTTAAAAAAGTACGTAAAATCGAAATCAAAACCCGTCGCTTGAGCGATGCGATTTTTGGTGGCGAGTACCACAGTGCCTTTAAGGGTCGTGGTATGACTTTTAGTGAAGTGCGCCAGTATCAGTATGGTGACGATGTTAGAAACATAGACTGGAACGTAACTGCAAAATACAGCGAGCCGTTTATTAAGGTTTTTGAAGAAGAACGTGAACTCACTCTAATGCTCGTGGCTGACGTTAGTGGCTCGACCCTTTTCGGTACGCAAGAGCAGTTAAAAAAAGAAGTGATTACAGAGATTTGTGCAACGCTCGCATTTAGCGCATTGCAAAATAATGATAAAGTAGGTTTGCTACTTTTCTCTGACCAGGTGGAATTGTTCCTGCCGCCTAAAAAGGGAAAATCATACATCCTGAGAATCATTAGAGAACTGTTAGAATACAAGCCCAGCAACAAAAAAACAAACATTGCCGGAGCACTAGAATACATGGCTGGTGTGCTTAAGAAAAAGGCAATCGTTTTTGTACTTTCAGATTTTATAAGCGACGACTACCAGCGCACGCTGCAAATCGTAGGTCGCAAGCATGACCTTACGGGCGTGCGATTGTATGACCAGCGAGAGCAGGAAATGCCTAACATAGGTATGGTGCAGTTTGTGGACCAAGAAACGGGTAAAGCGCAAATGGTAAACACGGCCTCGAGCAGTGTGCGCACAAAATACAAGGCATATCATCTGGAACGCATTGCATATTTTAAGAACGCCTTCACAAAAGCCGATGCTGGCGCCATAGATCTTGAGACTCAAGATAACTATGTACGTAAATTATTAGGATACTTTAAAGCACGATGAGAGCACTCTTAACATGTATAATTTGCTTGTTTGTACTAAACGTGCAGGCGCAGGACAAGCCCAGTAAAAAACTGGAAACCAGCGTGGACCGCGCCCAGATTATGATGGGTGAGGAAATCAAGTACACCATAGGTTTAGAAACAGACCTTACGGAGCTCATCGTTTTTCCAGAACTTAAAAATATAGGTAGGTTAGAGGTCATAGAATCCTATCCCGTGGACAGCGTCCGCAAAAATGATAAATGGTTTCTCTATAAAAGATACGGCATCACGCAATTTGACTCGGGCGATTACTGGTTGCCACGCGTTGAGGTCATTAGAAACAGTGAAAAGTACAAAACCGACTCCTTACTCGTAAAAGTGCGCGAGGTAAAGGTGGACACCACCAAACAAAAAATGTTTCCTATCAAGGATTCAGTAAAAATAGATTTCGATAAAAATCGCAGCTTAAAATGGCTATGGTGGCTATTGCTTTTAATTCCTGTAGGGGTTGCTGCTTGGTTGCTTTCGCGAAAGCGAACTACTAAAACCTACGAGGAAACCTTACAACCATTTGAGTGGACGAAATACAGACTACAAAAACTGGATGAAAGTCGTGTACTGGACAACAAAGATTGGAAAGAATATTACACGGAACTTACCTATATCATCAGGAAATACCTTGACTCAAAAGTGTATGGTCAGGCGCTAGAAAGTACCACAGAGCAATTGCTGAGCGAGCTTAGAACGACCATGAGCGAGAAGGGAATGAGTATCACCGCAACTACGCAAGCTAGACTTGAAGCCATTTTACACCGCGCCGACCTTATCAAGTTTGCAGGAGCATCGGGCGACGGCATAAGTGCCAAAGAAGATAGGCTGCACGTGAACGATATTATTTATAACATCAATCAGGTATTACCACAACCTACGGAAGAGGAGCTATTACAAGACGCAAAATACCAGCGTAAAATGGCGCGTAAAAAATACATCCGCAAGATTCTGGTAGGAGTTGCGGTAGGTGTACTGGCACTCATTATAGCGGTGATTGCATTTGTGATTATTAAAGGTTGGGATAATGTAAAAGATGCTGTTCTGGGTAATGAGTTACGCGATGCTTATGAGCAAACATGGTTAACGAGCGATTATGGAATACCACCTATTACGATGAGCACGCCCGCGATTCTCGTGCGCCAGGATAGTACAAAAGGTAACAAATTCCTAGAAGAATATGCCGATAGTAGAGAAGGTTTTGCCTACAATGAAATGGGTGACGACTGGAGCATGAGTGCTTACACATACAGGTTCAAAGGAAAATTAATTGCAGACGGTGAAGAGATTCCATCGGAGATTGTTCTCGAGCCGTTCTTAGATTCCTTAGAGAAATTAGGTGCTAAAAACATTGTTGCAGTAGATGATAAGATTACTCGTGACGACATTGACGGAATTGTGGTATCGGGAACCTATGAATTTGATAATGAGGTGTTCAATTTCAGAATGGAGTTGTTTGCAAAAGACGCGACTGCACAGCAAATTCTTGTAACGACTCGAGAAGATAATGAGGAGCTACCTGAACGAGAATTTGGCAGGTTACTCAGTGAACGCATATTTGAATCGGTTGGGCTTAAGGCTCCCGCAAACCCTGAAGAAAATTAATGAGCTGGTTCAAGAACATAACATTTTTAAACCCTGGAATGCTGTGGTTGCTGTTACTACTGCCATTACTAGCCGCGTGGTATTATTTCACGCGTAGCAAGGAGCAGGCACAGGTGCAAATTTCCAGCCTTAAGGGATTTGAGGGAACAACTTCTATGTTGAGTACATTGAGGCCTGTGCTCTATGTCCTGAGGTTGCTTGCTATCGCGGCTATCATCGTTGCTATTGCGAGGCCACAAAGCACAGATACAACCACTAAAGTGAAGACATCTAACGGTATTGATATTGTTCTTGCGGTTGACGTAAGTGCAAGTATGCTTTCCAAAGATTTAGAGCCAGACAGGCTAGAAGCAACAAAAACGGTTGCGTCTAATTTTATAAAAGGTAGAGTGAATGACCGTATAGGCGTTGTAGTTTATGCGGGCGAGAGTTACACAAAAACACCCATAACGACAGATGAGGTCATTTCGCTAAGAGCCATCAAGGATATACGCTATGAAGAAGCACTAGAAAATGGTACAGCTATAGGTTCTGGTCTTGCAACCGCTGTAAACAGACTCAAGGAAAGCGATTCTAAAAGCAAGGTGATTATCCTTATGACTGATGGTGTCAATAACAGTGGTGCCATAGACCCTAAAATAGCTAGTGAACTCGCCATAGAACATGAGATAAAGGTCTATACAATTGGTTTGGGGACAAACGGTAAAGCGATGACTCCGGTTGCTCTAAATCCTAACGGTTCTTTTAGATTTGACATGGCACCTGTGGAACTTGACGAAAAACTCATGAAGCAAATTGCTACAGATACAGGCGGTAAATACTTTAGAGCAACAAATAAGAAAAAGCTAGAAGCTATTTACGCCGAAATAGACAAATTGGAAAAAACAGAAGTAGAAGAATTTAAGTTTTATAACGTAGATGAAAAGTATCGTAAGTTGGTTTTACTGGCGCTAGGTTTGCTACTACTAGAAATGACACTGAAGTACACGGTGTTTAGGACGGTAGCTTAGGAAATTGAGTTTGCAGTCTCAGTACCAATTTACAGTATTTAGTGGGTTGATTTGTTAGAGATTTGGAATTTGAGAATATGGAAATTAAAAAATTAGAGAATTGTATCTACTAGAAGATAAAACATATTTCT
>JANQTO010000200.1:0-1157 GCA_030731685.1 Nonlabens sp. | reverse complement strand
GTCTCAGTCTCAGTTTGCAGTATTTAGTGAGTTGATTTGTTAGTGAGTTGATTTGTTAGAGATTTGGAGTTTGGATTTTGGAGATTGTTGTGACTCCTCTGAGGTTTAGAGCGATGGAAGCAGCAAGGGTATACCTCGGAGGTGTTTTGTACGAGGCTTGTTTAGTTGATGGTGCATGAGGTTTTTGGGAATATAGATTATGGACGTTGTCAGAAACGTAAATTATAAAAAATAAGGTTTTGGAATATCGCCACCCTTTAGGGCTGGGGAAAAATGATATTCTAGAGATTAGATTTTGACATTTGAAGTTTGAGAATAAGGAAATTAAAAAATTAGAGAATTGTATCTATTAGAAGATAAAACATATTTCTGGCTATTACTGCTCGTGCCTATGCTGGTGCTTCTTTTTGTGGGGTTGTCCTACTGGAGGTTTCGCGCACAGCGCAAGTATGCGCAGGCGCTTATGCTAGACCATTTGATACCTAACCGTTCTTGGTTTAAGCCTATCCTTAAGTTAGTCACGGTTTGCATGGCAGTAGTTTTTCTGGTGATAGGTCTGGTAAATTTAAAAGCTGGCGATAAACTGGAAACGGTAGACCGTGAAGGTGTAGACATCGTTTTTGCCGTGGATATTTCTAAATCCATGCTTGCCGAAGATATCAAGCCCAACCGTTTAGAAAAGTCACAACAGTTAGTTAATCAAATCATTAACAACCTAGCAAGTGACCGCATAGGCCTCATTGCTTATGCAGGCAGCGCCGTACCACAATTACCTATCACTACGGACTATAGCAGTGCAAAAATGTTTGTACAGTCGTTAAATACAGACCTGGTTTCTAGTCAAGGAACAGCGATAGGCGAAGCCATACAGCTAGCCGATAGTTACTATGGAGAAGACTCAAAGGCCGCAAAAGTATTAGTGATTATAAGCGATGGTGAAGACCATGAAGGTGAAGCTCTGGACTATGCCGAGGAAGCAGCCGATAAAGGAATACGAATCATCACGATAGGTGTAGGAACCTCCCAGGGCGGAACTATTCCTCTAAAGGAAAATGACGTGGTTCGTGCATTTAAGAAAGACAACGACGGTGAGACCGTAATCACAAAACTTGATAAAGAAACGCTTATCGAAATTGCTGAAGTAGGCAAAGGAGTTT
>JANQTO010000199.1 GCA_030731685.1 Nonlabens sp. | reverse complement strand
TAAAAGTAATTTACATTTCATAATACGTATTTAGAGTTAAAAAATATATGATATCCATGCATAAGCACAACAATCAGTGCGGTAATGTAAACAAATTTTAACAAAAATTTATTATTTGCTATCTTTTTTAGCTAACAAACCCTTTTAAACGCCACAATCACTGTTTAAGACAAATTTAATTTTCATTCTGAAAGTCGTAACAACTGTTTTTCATAACTTTACACTTTTCAACATCTAACCTGTTTATAGCATGCAACTGTATAACAAATTAAGTGCTGAAGAGAGAAGACAACTTATACGTGAGGCTGGAAAAGAACGCCTTACCATATCTTTCTATCAGTATCATAAATTAGAAAACCCTAAGCTTTTTAGAGACCACCTTTTCATAAACTGGCATCCGCTAGATGTACTGGGTAGGATTTATGTGGCCAACGAAGGCATAAACGCACAGCTCTCTGTCCCTGGTGACCGTTTTGAAGAGTTTAAAAAACATGTAGACAGCATTTCTTTTCTCAAAGATATACGGC
Organism: Nonlabens sp.; assembly: GCA_030731685.1. Taxonomy (GTDB): domain Bacteria; phylum Bacteroidota; class Bacteroidia; order Flavobacteriales; family Flavobacteriaceae; genus Nonlabens. The sequence goes on along the minus strand of JANQTO010000199.1, from coordinate 4,284 downwards.
TCAATATAGCGAGAGAACATGATGATGAGAGTTTCCTAAAACTCACCATTAAAGTGCGCAATAAAATCGTTGCAGACGGCCTGAACGACGACACCTTTGACGTAACAAATAAAGGGACACATGTAAACGCTCAGTCATTCAATGAATTGCTAGAAAATCCAGATACCATCCTTGTAGACATGCGTAACCATTACGAGAGTGAGATAGGCCATTTTAAAAATGCCATCACTCCAGATGTGGATACCTTTAGAGAAAGTCTTCCCATCATAGAAAATGATTTGAAGGAATTTAAGGAAACTAAAAAGCTAGTCATGTACTGTACTGGCGGTATACGCTGTGAAAAAGCGAGTGCTTACTATAAACACAAAGGTTTTAAGGACGTTTACCAGCTCGAGGGTGGTATTATAGAATACCACAGACAGGTCACGGAACAAGGTCTTGAGAACAAATTTATAGGTAAGAACTTTGTTTTTGACCACAGGCTTTCAGAAACGATAGGAACAGAAATTATAGCAAAATGCCACCAGTGCGGCAACCCTTGTGATTCTCATACAAACTGTGCAAACGATGCCTGCCATTTGTTGTTCATACAGTGTACCGATTGTCAAAATTCCTTTGAAAACTGCTGTAGTACAGAGTGCCAGGAAATCACCCATCTTCCTGTCGAAGAACAAAAACAACTACGTGCTGGTCACTACAATAGTAATAATATCTTCAAAAAAGGGAAGAGCGAGAAACTGCTTTTTAAAAAACACTAAACTTTTGGAAATTCCGCTTTCGCGAAAGCGTAAACTCAAAACGCCTTTCTAATCAGCATTTATTTGTGCTCTGTTGCTCCTTGTACTATAAGGACAAATTCACCTTTAGGTTTGTGTAATGTAAAATGTGCGAGCGCATGCGTTAGTGTCCCACGTACGTGCTCTTCAAATAACTTTGAAATTTCCCTAGAAACACATATCAAACGTTCCTCACCCATGTATTCAATAAGCTCTGCAAGGGTTTTCAATAGTTTATGTGGTGATTCGTAAAGTATGATGGTGCGCTGTTCTGTCGCTAGAAAATCAAGTCGTTTCTTACGGCCTTTTTTTACCGGTAAAAAGCCTTCAAAAACAAATTTATCGCACGGCAGTCCAGAAACTACAAGCGCAGGCACAAATGCAGTAGCACCAGGCAATGATTCCACCTGACCGCCCAACTGCAGCACCTCGCGAGTCAATAAAAATCCTGGGTCACTTATTCCAGGCGTGCCAGCGTCAGTAATGAGCGCCATGGTTTCACCGGCTACGATACGAGCAGCTATCTGTGCAGCGAGTTTGTGCTCGTTATGCATGTGGTATGACAGCATGGGCGTTTTAATCCCATAATGGTTGAGTAATTTACCGCTAGTGCGAGTATCCTCAGCAAGGATAAGTTGTACCTCGTTGAGCGTGCTTACCGCGCGGTAGGTCATATCTGCAAGGTTTCCTACGGGTGTAGGTACTAAAATCAATTTCATGTTTTTAAGAATAATGAGCCATTGCACTTCAAGGACGACTGACTTTTTAAAATGTGTATTGACTGTGTTTAGTCCGCTTTCGCGAAAGCGTAACAAACCACGACCATCGTCTCAACGATTATTTCTCTGGTAACGACCTCCATTTAATAATTAAATGTGAATAGACAAATATCCAAATAAAACCAGCCACAATGAATATATAGCTCCACCAAATGCCTAGCTGCTCTAAAAGAGTTGTGCACAGTTCATAATCATAATTATAATCATAACGCCTGTTACAAGCTGCTTGCTGATGCATGGATATGATGCCTACAATCAAAAATAGCCAAGGCAATAAATACACAAACGTAATATTAAGGAAAATGGCGCTCACGAGTTTGCGCATAGATTTATACGCTAAAAAGGTAACGGCGAAAACAGCAAAGCCTATGATGAGCGGTACATAAGAAAAAACGTACTCCTCGCGACCGTATCCACCTGAACCATAAGTTATGAGCACAGAAATGAGACCTAGGACTATGGAAGTCACGCCAGATGCGACTACGGAAAACAGCAACTCACGCAAACCTGTGGTCCTAAAAATAAAAATAATCATAGCGAGAATGAACGACATCCACATGAAAAAGTGAACGCTATCTTCAAAAATGTTTGTGTCGTGTACCTCATCCAGATTCTCAAATACCTCATGCAAGCTGTCTTTTTCCATATAACGCTTGCTGTTCAACGTAAAGACGTACTTTTCAAATTCTGTAGCGTCCTCGTCCAAAAATTCGTTTTGATATATGGATTCCTTACCATCCATAATTAAATGCTTCACAGGAAAATCGCTGGGATGGTAAATCATCTTGAACCATGTATCTACGGTCAAGTTATGTCGTACACCATAATAATCCAGCAAATCTAACTGGTCTTTAAGTAGCGACTTTATCTGCTGGGGATTATTGCCGTCCAGTATTTTATGGTAACGCTTCACCTGCACAATGGTGCTGGAATCTACAGGATTGGTACGTGATTGTTCTTCTACTCCGTAATCTTCATTATAATAGGTATAATCGTCGTAACCGTAATCATTTGGGTTTTTCTCGTAGAATATATTCGTGTAGTTATAATAGCTAGGTTCGGCCGTTTTGAGGATGTTGCTCATATCCACAACCTTGTCTTTAAAGTAATAGGTGATGGTGCTGTCACCTACTTCCTTACGCAAGCTCATGGAATCCAGTGAATCTATTTGATACTGTGTGTAGCCGTTTTGAGGTCTATCTTCAGATTTTGGAACATACATTCGAATATCGTTCACACGAACTAAATCATTATAATTTTTAGGGATTGTAATCTTTCTAAACGTATAATATTGATAAAGCTCATCTTTAAACTTAAAATGTGATTGCTCTGTGTTTATTTTATACTCGTCAGTCTCACAATACAGCGTGTCCAGAACTATAGGTAAAATACGCTCGTCAAGGGTATAATTATAAATACTTTCAGAACGGAACATGTCACTATCGTTTGCAACACGTATTTCCTTATCAACACGTTCACGTGGATAGACTGCCTTTATATAGGTCTGTAATCCCAGCGTGTATGAATAATAAAAACTGGTACAGGCAAAAATGATAACAACATAGGCACAAAATTGCTTAAACAAGTCCCAAGGACTCGTAGGGTAAAAATTCTTAAAAGCATTGTTTCTAAATAAGGTAACAATCCAGACAACGAGTAATAATAGCGAAATGACAATGCCCAAAAACACCATGCCATTTTCAAAATAAGATTGCAATACATTATACCCCTGAAGTGATACTGGGTCTATGAGTGTAACCACTCCAAACAGAAAAAAGAACAGGTGCACAACAAGTGCTGCACTGAGCATCCATACAATACGCGTGTTCCATACCGTTGGAACACGCTCTAATAAATACTGATTTATGCTTTTTATACGGTTTTTCATGAGTGTGTAATTAGGAAACAAAGAAACGACGTGTGGATGCAGATATGTCACGGGTGTACGTAACCTTGACCCTGTTTTTACCCAGTAATTCCAGGATATTGTAAAATGCGGTACCTTCATTAAAATAAGCTAAATACACGCCACCGTTAAACACCAGTTTCTCTAGCGGTAAATCCCTAAATATTTCTAGAAGTGTGTTGCGGTCACAATCACAATCCAGTTCCACGATGAGCTGCAGCGATTGTTGCTGTTCTGGATTGCTTTCGTTTTCTGTATATTTTCCATTTTTGAGATAGATGACCTTGTCAGATATCTTTTCTACCTCGTACAATTGTTGCGAGCTCAATATAAGTGCAATAGGGTTGTTTATAGAGTTACAAATAGATTTGAGGTCTTCTAAAATAACCTGTTGGGCTAGTACATCTAGGTTTGCTAGTGGTTCATCGAGTAACAGCAATTCTGGCTGGCGCAGTAACGTACGTGCTAGTTCAAAACGCATTTTGTAACCAGAGGATAGCTCACTCCATTTAAGATGTTTGTAGTTCCATAATCCCAGACGAGCAATCATCATAAGGACTCTGGTCTCGTTTTCTTCTGGGTCGATACTGTAGTTGGAAAGTACAAACTTGAGGTTGTCCTTTAAACTACCGTACCATGTGGCCGTGCGCTGTGGTATATAAACAAGTTTTGTTTTGAGTTTGAAACTATCGCCTATCGGCGGGTTAAAACCGTAGTCTAACGTTCCCTGAGAATAACTTAGCTCTTGTGCAAGTATGCGCAGTAATGTTGTTTTACCGTTTCCGTTTTCGCCTACAAGGCCATAAACATTACCTTTTCTTAT
>JANQTO010000198.1 GCA_030731685.1 Nonlabens sp. | reverse complement strand
ACATCATCGCTGTTTCTGAAAACCCAGAAAAGAACGTTGCTACACTTGAGCAAGTACTGTTTGTAATGAAGGATGGGGTTGTTTATAAAAATTAAGTTTTTGATATTTGTAGGTAATAATTTTTTTATGAAAAACTTAATTTTAACTTGTTTCGTCCTATCATCAGCTATTTCTTTCTCACAGAATAACGAATGGAAGAATAAGTACAATATGCGTTGGGAGAATTTCGATGGTGGCGTAAAGTGCGTAATAGATAATGACAACTTATTGCCTATTACCCTTTATGTTGGTTATGAACTGACAAATCTAACGCCGGAACCAGCCTTGGGCACCTATGTTGTAATTCCTGCAAGTACAAAGAATTATTTGGCACTGACTCTCACTAAGATTGACAAAAGTAAAGGTTACAATACAAAAAACGGTAAAACTTTATTGTATAAAGGAGATTTGACAGACGTGACTTACGACGATAAGCATATCTACCAATTACCTTTTGAAAAAGGAGGAAGTTTTGCGGTGTCCCAAGGATATAATGGTAAGATATCACACCAAAATGAAAAGGCAATAGACTTTGACATGCCTGTGAATACAAAGATACTTGCGGCTCGTGATGGTTTGGTTGTTGAAACTATGGAATCAAATGATAAGAACTGCAATTCGCCAAGTTGCGCCTCATTTAATAACTATATTCAGATTTTGCATGATGACGGCACTATAATGGAATACCTTCATTTTAGAAAAAATGGTGTTAAAGTGAAACCTGGACAAAGAGTCCTAGCAGGTGAGTTGATAGGTTATAGCGGTAATGTAGGTTGGAGCACAGGTCCTCATCTTCATATAGAATTATATTTAATTGATAAAAACAATAAAAAGAATAAGTTGGGTATAATCTTTAAACTGGCTAACAAAAAATATGGTGAACTAAAAGAAAAAGAAACCTATTTACGAGACTATTAAATCTGAGAAACATTCTTACAACGCCGAGTGATTCTTAAAACCTTTCTCCTCTAGATACTTGACATATTCCATCGTTTGCACGGTCGCTTTCAAATCATGCAGCAGGTTATAAAGACCAAAAAACGTACGGTTTATATATAAGAAATGCTTGCTACCGCGGTTACCATTCATCTTGCGTAACTCTTTATCGTTACTGTATTTCTCACTTAACGACGTGATTTCGTCCCAAAAAGAAGGGTCTGCAAAGTTAAAAGTCGTTTCTTGAAATGGTCTTGTAAACAAGCTCAACATTTCATGAAATAACGCACTGAAATAGACAATTTCACGCTCACTATCATCCTTGCGTAAAATCTCTAGTTGAAAAAGCTTTTCTTTAAAAATCTCAGGATTGTTAATACTCGCCGGTACTGCAAGTTCAAAATAAGGCTGGTAAAATTCGTTCGGAATTTCTTTTATACAGCCAAAATCAATGGCTATAAGTTGCTCGTCACTGGAAACCAGAAAATTGCCGGGGTGCGGATCTGCGTGCACTTCTTTTAGCCCGTGCATTTGGAACATATAAAAATCCCAAAGGGTTTGTCCCAGTTTGTTACCGGTTTCAACAGAAAAATCAGTTTTTGCAAACTCACTTAAATGTTGTCCAGTCATCCAGTCCATCGTGATAATGCGGTTGCTGGATAATTCAGGATAATAGGTCGGAAACTTTAAGTTAGGGATATGTCCACAAGCTTCGGTTATTGCGATGCTTTGTCGCACTTCGAGTTCATAATCTGTTTCTTCGAGTAATTTATCTTCAACCTCAGAGAAATATCGCTTTGAGTCTTCACCTTTCAAGTTGAACATCTTGGTAGCAATGGGCTTTACCATAGCTAGGTCGCTGCTTATAGAGTCTGCAACTCCAGGATACTGGATTTTAACCGCAAGTTCCTTACCGTCTTTGGTCGCCTTGTGCACCTGGCCTATGCTCGCTGCATTAATAGAGTCCTTAGAAAATGTGTCATAAACATCTTCAGGAAAAGCACCTTGGTACGTCTTAAACGTTTTGCGCACTAAAGGTGCTGAAAGTGGTGGCACGCTGAATTGTGCCAAGCTGAATTTCTCAACATAAGCGCCCGGAAGTAGGCTTTTGTCCATAGATAGCATCTGCGCCACCTTAAGCGCACTTCCCTTAAGGTTCTTAAGTCCATCGTATATGTCAGATGCATTGTCCTCATCCAGTGAAGACCTGTCCATAGAAGGATTCACCGCCTTTTTAGAATAATATTTGATATAATTTGCACCTATTTTCGCTCCTGTCTTTACAAGTTCGGTCGTACGGCCCAGTTTGCTGGTAGGTATTTTATCTAGGGTTTTCATAATGTTGTTTCAGAATGCTGAAAGTTTAATTCAGATTGCTTTGTGTTTGTTTCGCTTTCGCGAAAGCGAAATATTCAAAAAGTCCTACTTACAAAAAGGGTTTTGGAGGTGTGGACTACTTCTCGCTACGCTATGATTTGGAATTTGGGATTTGGAACTTAGGATTTAAGCGAATCGCTACGCCATACGCTCTTTCCACAAAAACTTACCAAAATCAAAAACAGCATCGAGTGGTGTGTTGTCAAAAACATCAAAAATGGTGTTTACTGATTTCTCGATGGCCATGTCTGTCTTTTCAAAACCGGCACTATCGTCATCCATCCAGAATTTTAGCAGGAACAAAGTTTGTATCCATGCGCCTTCACTATAAATGGTTTCAGAGCGCTCAAGCAAGATGTTTGTTTTACTCTCGTTGCGACTTTGAATAAGGTCAGCTGCAAACTGTTTGATGTGTCTTCGTAGGCCTTTCAGCTGAGACATTTTGGACATGGCGTTTTTTTGCTCGTGCAAAGCGTACAACACATAACTGCGGTTTAGTGTGAGCAATTCAAAAAACGTGTAGAAAAAGGTCAACATTTTCTCACGGTTGGAGAACGAGTGGTAGTCTTCATTTTTATGAGAAACATCCATAGTCATGGTGAAAAAAGTATTCCATATGTCAGCACGTAAGCTGTCGAAGCTGCCGAAGTGCGCATAAAAATCCTGCTCACTCATGTCATGTTGCTTTGCAAATTTGTAGACCGACTTTGGAGTATGCTCGTGTTCTAAAACATAATCCATGTAAGCGGTGATGATGTCGTTGCGAGTTATTTCCTTTTTAACTGCTTTTTTAGGAGCGGTTTTAGTCGTCTTTGTTGCGGTGGTTTTGCCTGTAGTTGCCATTGCTGTAATTTTAAAGTAAAGATACGATGCGTTTAACCTTTAGAGTAAGTTTATTAAACAAAATTTTGTTAAGTTTTATTTCGTTTTTAGTTAAGTCTCTGACAAAAAAAATCCCTTACAAACCAAAGTCTGTAAGGGATTTCATCGAGTTTAAATAAAAACTTACGGCTTGTTTGAAGCCACTGCGCTTTTATTAACCCATGTATTTACACTTGCTATTGCGTTGTTAGAGTAGTCTACTTCTGAAAGAGTTTCACCGCTCCAGAAAAACCACTTACCTGTTTTCAGGTTTTGATTATATTCTGCTTTTGCGGTTTTAGTTCCTTGTTCGTTGTAACTAATCCACTCACCATGGCGTTTGTTGTTTAGAAAAGTTCCTTCTTGAGCGACTACACCGTTTGCATGATAATAAGTTACTTTGGTTAGACCATTATCTAATTTTTCTGTTGTAGGTTTTGTGTCTTGCGCTGTTGCAAAAATGCCAACGAATAGTGCGCAAATGAATATTATCTTTTTCATGATTCCATCTTTAATGATACCCAAACTTAATGATAAAATTACATTTATACAACACTTACATAACATTAAATTTACATTAAACCTGTAAAATACTTAATTTCAGTGTTTTATAATTTCGTAATTAAACCGTTTTATAGCTTTTCTTCTGGTGATTCGTTGAAATCTTTCGTATTTAGGCGCGTAGATACATCACAAATCGTCTTATTTTTGCGAGCTTATTAAGGAACTAACTATGTATAGATCACACGACTGTGGCAGCTTGCGCGCCAGCGACATAAATAAAGAAGTAACCCTGGCCGGTTGGGTGCAAAAAAGCCGAGATAAAGGTTTTATCGTTTGGGTGGACTTGCGTGACCGTTATGGAATCACCCAACTTCTTTTTGACGCAGACCGCACGAGTGCTGACTTGTTGAAGCAAGCCCAAGATTTAGGTCGTGAGTTTGTGATACAGGTTACGGGAACAGTTATAGAACGTGAATCTAAAAACAATAATATCCCTACAGGTGAAATAGAAATTTTGGTTACAAAACTGATTGTTTTAAGTAGTTCTAAAACGCCACCATTTACCATAGAAGATGCAACAGACGGCGGCGAGGAACTGCGCATGAAGTATCGTTATCTAGACATACGTCGCAATCCTGTGCGTGAGAACCTTATTTTTAGGTCTAAAGTCGCTATGGAAGTGCGCAATTTTCTAGCCGCTCGTGATTTTGTAGAAGTAGAAACGCCAGTTCTTATAAAATCCACGCCCGAAGGTGCTCGTGATTTTGTAGTCCCTAGCCGCATGAACGAAGGCCAGTTTTATGCCCTGCCACAATCGCCACAAACCTTTAAGCAGTTGCTTATGGTAGGTGGGCTGGATAAATATTTTCAGATTGTAAAGTGTTTCCGCGATGAAGATTTGCGTGCAGACCGCCAGCCTGAGTTTACCCAGATAGACTGTGAAATGTCCTTTGTAGAACAAGAAGATGTACTGAACATTTTTGAAGAAATGACGCGCCACTTACTTAAAGAGGTAAAAAACATTGAGCTAGATGTGTTTCCACGCATGACCTACCGCGAGGCGATGGAAACTTATGGTAATGACAAACCAGACATTC
>JANQTO010000197.1 GCA_030731685.1 Nonlabens sp. | reverse complement strand
ATTTCCCAACACCTGGAACACCGGTGATGCCTAGTCTAAAAGCTTTTCCGGAATAAGGAAGTGCTCGTTTAATGAGCTCTTGTGCAATGGTCGCGTCTTGGGTAGTGGTGCTTTCCGCAAGTGTTATTGCTTGGCTTAAAGCGGCAATGTCACCCTGTTTTAGTGCGTTGAATAGTGCTTCTACATCAAGCTCTGGTTTGTTTCTTCTAGCCTGCGGATTTATATGAGAGCGATGATTTGACACGTTATTTTATTTGTAACCTAAAGATAACTTAAACCGAAGGTTTTGTGAATTTCTGACCAATCCAGCCACCTATAAATGCCATAGGAATGTACGCAAACAAAATATCTACAACAATAAACCAAAGTGGTGATGGTATCATAACGCTAGCCATAATGCCTCCCAATAAGAAAAACGCTCCTATGGCAAGCGCTATTTTCATTTTGTGCGTTCCAGCAATCATAGCCGCGACAAGCGCTCCTACAAGTGTGCCGACGGAGTGCGCTGCAAAGGGGTAAATAAATTTGTCCCATGAAGCGGTAGGCAGGACTTCACCTAGCTTTGTCATATATTCTGGGTCATTAGGGTCTAGACCCAGCTGGTCAGCGCTAAAACCTACGATGTACATGTTGATAAAGCCGCCTAGTACGAGGCCTAGTACTACGGCGAGAATATTTCTATAAATGGGCTTCATACGATTCTTGGTTTCTAAGAGCGTAACTTCTTATTTCGTTAAATACTCGTTTGCATTGCTCAGTTCAAGTAAGACCATCATTTTATATAAGGGATAATCCAGTTCCTGCGCTGTGAAATTCTGTAAGGAGTTTGTTGCGATATCCTTATATAGGTTTGCTTTCTCATCAGCATTGAGTGACATAAAGAATAATCGCAATTCTTTTGACTCTAAAATTTGATTTTCCTCCTCGGTAGGTTCACAGCCTTCAAGTTTTGTCTCGTTAGGCTTGATGTCCTCCATGATTTGTGCGATGCTGTTCTCTGGAAATTTGAGTTTAAAATTAGAGTCGCTAGCCATTTTTTCAAATAAAATCCGGTAGCTCTTACCAGATGCATCGCTCATATTATTTAGTTTGACAAATGCGGTCTCGTACTTTAGTATTTCTTTATCTAAAGCTGCGCCATTGTCGTCAAATGATGCTTTTAGGCAATCATATAGGCGGTCTTCAAAAGGTTCTTTTTGTGCATGGCCAGTGTTAGTAAAGGCTATAAAAGCCACTAGTAACAATATTATATGGTTTTTCATAAAATGTATTTCAATGTAGTTTTTGTATTTTGAGTTTGATTATTCTGGCACTTGCTCTAGGGCATCCATAATAGTCATCTGGTAAAAACGTAGTCCCATTTGTTCAACTGTGAAGTTATCTAATATTGTTTTGGCAAGTTTATTCAAGTAGCTTTTGCTGTCTAGTGAATAATTAGAACCTGAGAAATTTAGTACAGCTTCTACATTTTCAGGCATGTCATCGATAGTTCCTTCCATACAATTCATAAGTATTTCCTCATTAGGTTGCTCTAATTTTTCAATGCGCTCTGATATGTTTGGACTAGGCATTTTATAGCCTGTTCCCTCATTTTTAACTATACTTTCTAACAGCGCACGATAACTTTTACCGCTATTGTCCTTCATCTTATTAAGCTTGAGAAACTCAGCCTCAAACGTGTTGAATGTATTATCAAATGCTACACCTTTGTCCGGAAAGCTTAGACGCAGGCAATCTATCAATGTTGTATAACCTGTCTGTTTTTCTGTTTGACCGCTTGAAAATTGAAAAAACACGAGCAGTGTTAGTAGGGATAAATATTTCATGAGTTGACTTTAAATTTTTGTAGTTGGAAAGGTACTAAAATTAAGAGTCAAAGAGTATGTAGTGCGGTCTGAATAATTTGGGGTGCTTTGCTTGTATCGTTTACGCTTTCGCGAAAGCGAACTAAAAAACCTGCCTCCATTGCTGGAAACAGGTTTGAAATATATGATACTGAACTCATTATTTATCCAGTACCCAACCTTGTGCAAGAAGCGGTATGGCTTGCTTGTACTTACAGGTTTTAGTCTCGCCGTTCATGATGTTTTTAATGGTCACGGTATCGTTGCGGCCTATTTTAGGCTGGTCGCGCACAATGGTTTCTGTCACTTGACGCTCACTTGCGTTGCTAGCCGCAGCTCCTACAGAACGGTTAATGGCTGCTTGCTCATCACTATTAAGAACTTCGTCTTTACTGGTCATGGTCTTCTCAGCTTTTTGCTGTCTGGCCTCGCTTATCGCGCTGGTGTCCTGTGTAGGTAAATCGCCTTTGAACATAAAGCTTATAACATCTTTGTTCACGCGGTCTATCATGTCCTTAAATAACTGGAACGCTTCAAATTTATAGATGAGTAATGGGTCCTTTTGCTCGTGAACCGCAAGCTGTACACTTTGCTTGAGCTCGTCCATCTTACGTAAATGTGTTTTCCAAGAGTCGTCTATAATCGCAAGGGTAATGTTCTTTTCAAAATCTGTTACCAGCGTGCGCCCTTCAGACTCATAAGCGGCCTTAAGGTTTGTGGCAACGTTTAGTGTTTTGATGCCGTCTGTAAACGGTATAGCGATGCGCTCATAATTGCGCTCATCATTTTCTACAACATTTTTGATTACTGGAAAAACCTCGGCAGCAGTACGTGCCATTTTCTCTTTGTAATGCGCGTAAGCTGCTTTGTATAGAATCCCTGTAATTTGCTGTTCGGTTTTGGAACCAAATTCGCTTTCCGTTAACGGGCTACTCATGGAGAAGTAACGAATAGCTTCAAACTCAAAGTTTTTAAAGTCTGAGGCTGCTTTGTTTCTTTCGGTAATATCTTCAGCTATCTCATAGACCATGTTTGCAATGTCCACGGCAAGTCGTTCACCAAACAGTGCATTGTAACGACGCTTGTAAATTACTTCACGTTGCGCGTTCATGACATCATCATACTCTAGCAAACGTTTACGAACACCAAAAGCATTTTCTTCTACTTTCTTCTGTGCGCGCTCGATGGATTTAGAAATCATGGAGTGCTGTATCACTTCGCCTTCTTTCATTCCTAAACGGTCCATGGTTTTTGCCATACGTTCAGAACCAAAAAGTCTCATCAAATTGTCTTCAAGCGACACGTAGAACTGCGAGCTTCCTGGGTCACCTTGACGTCCTGCACGACCACGTAGCTGTCTGTCCACACGACGGGAATCGTGACGTTCTGTACCTATAATGGCAAGACCACCAGCTTTTTTAACTTCTTCACTTAGCTTAATATCGGTTCCACGACCTGCCATGTTTGTTGCAATAGTTATCTGGCCTGGATTACCTGCTAGGGCAACAATCTCTGCTTCACGTTTGTGCTGTTTTGCATTCAATACGTTATGCTCGATACCAGCACGTTGTAGTGTTCTACTAAGTAACTCCGATATATCAACGGACGTCGTTCCTATAAGTACGGGACGACCAGCTTCTTTAAGTTTTGTTATTTCTTCAATAACGGCGTTATACTTCTCACGTTTGGTTTTGTAAACCAAATCCTGTCTGTCATCACGGGCTATAGGTCTGTTTGTAGGAATTTCTACAACGTCTAGTTTGTAGATTTCCCAGAATTCGCCAGCCTCGGTAACCGCCGTTCCTGTCATACCAGACAGTTTACGGTACATACGGAAGTAGTTTTGTAGTGTGATGGTTGCAAAAGTTTGTGTAGCGTCTTGAATGCGTACATTTTCCTTAGCTTCAATAGCCTGGTGTAAACCGTCAGAGTAACGACGACCGTCCATGATACGACCTGTTTGCTCGTCTACAATCATGACTTGTTCTTCTTGAACAATCATAGGGCCATTAGGTCCTGGTACTTTTTTGTCAGTACTCATTACAACATACTCGGTGTCTTTTTCAAACAGCGTGTATGCTTTGAGCAATTGGTTTAATGTATGGATACGCTCAGACTTAATTCCGAAATCGCGGAAAAGGTCCTCTTTCTTTTCAGCTTCTTCTTCCTTGCTCAAGTTGAGTGCTTCAATGCGTGCTATTTCCATACCTATTTCTGGCATGACAAAGAAATTAGGGTCATCTTCACCAGAAAGGTATTCCACACCTTTATCTGTTAGCTCTACCTGATTGTTCTTTTCGTCAATAACAAATAATAATTCTTCATCAACCTTAGGCATTTCACGGTTGTTGTCCTGCATGTAGAAGTTCTCTGTTTTTTGAAGTAGGGACTTAATTCCTTCTTCACTCAAGAACTTAATAAGTGCTTTGTTTTTAGGCAAGCCTCTGTACACGCGTAGTAATTGCATACCACCTTCTTTGAGGTCGCCGTCTGCAATCAATTTTTTAGCATGCGCTAGTGTTTGTGTAAGTTGCTTGCGCTGCTCTGAAACTAATCGGTCTACAGGCACTTTAAGACTGTCAAATTCCTGACGGTCACCTTCGGGTACCGGGCCAGAAATAATAAGTGGCGTACGTGCATCATCGATAAGAACCGAGTCGGTCTCATCGATAATTGCGTAATTATGCTTGCGCTGAACAAGGTCGGCAGGTGTATGTGCCATATTATCACGCAGGTAATCAAAACCAAACTCATTATTTGTACCGTAGGTAATGTCTGCTAGATAAGCCTGGCGACGTTCCTCAGAATTAGGTTTGTGGTAGTCTATACAGTCTATGGTTAACCCATGAAATTCAAATAGAGGGCCTATCCATGCACCATCACGTTTTGCGAGGTAATCATTCACAGTTACAACATGCACACCGTTGCCAGTAAGTGCATTAAGGTAAACGGGTAGAGTAGCTACAAGGG
>JANQTO010000196.1 GCA_030731685.1 Nonlabens sp. | reverse complement strand
AGTTCATCGTTTAGTTTTGACTATTGTCGAAAATACCTCGCACGCGTGAACTACCATAAATGCTTCCTCGTAGATTTCTGACAAATCTATAAACAGCTATAAATGAATCAACTTTACTACGAGAAAACAGATGTCAAAACGATAAGCTATGCTGCTGTAAGAGTCATTTTAGGTGGATATCTATTAATTCACTCTATCATTAATGTCTTAAACTACAATCAGTTTATTTCAGATACCATGAAATATTTTGAAAAAGACAGTTCGTTTAATTTCTTAGCTGAACTTGCCCCACTAGTACCTCTTATGGAGTTTTTTATTGCTGGAATGATTATTTTAGGATTGTACACGAGCGTTTCTCTTAAGTGGGCTGTAGGTTTAGGTATTTTCTTTACTATTTTCTTTCATGTAACGGGTGACTATGAGACTGCACTCGTACACTGCTACACGCTGCTTGCAAAAACATCTCTTTATTTACTGATTGCCTATAATAAGTTATCACTGGATTACTATAATATTTGGAAAGAGCAGGAAAGTATATCTAAAGTTCGCTAAACAAAACTGTTTCTAACTAATATGAGATTTCTGTCGCCGTTTATCCATAGTTTTAATTGACCGTAATGGATGCGGTAATAAAATTACCGTCACTTGAAACAAATTTGAGTTCATATTGTCCTAAAGCTGATGGTGTAAACCTATAAGTAGTTACACGCGTTGGTACATCTGCCGTGCAAACACAACCTTCATATATTGCTTCTACAGCAATGGTGATGGTATTCCCGTCTGTTGTTTCTATAAATCTGTTAAAGATTCCACAACCATTTACTACGGGAAAGCTCACTTCTACATCCACTGGCTGATTCACCATTGCGGTTAACGGAGCGTCTATGGCTGTAACAAAGGCTCCTTGTGTGTAAATACATACATCGTCATTATCACCTATATCACAGCTGTTGAGTAAGATGAAAAGCAAGGCATACATAAGTGTAGTGAATTTTTTCATGTTATATAGTTTGTGAATAGATGCAGGATATCGCTGATGGTTGCGTAAAGGAGCGATTAATTTTCTAAAAGGTCATTGCTGAGTCTGATGATTAAATTAATACCTTTAATAACTATTTGTAAAATATATAGGCAATTCGTTATATCGGACAGAATAAATTGTATTTTTAATTGTTTAGTGTTGTTTTTCAACTAATAAACAAGCGTTTAATTAATGAATATAAAATATATTTATGCCGAAAACACTTAAGGTGTATCTAATCTTATTGTCCCAGATGAATGTAGAATTTTACCGAAAGACAGATTACAAAACAGTGCTATATGCCTTTGCTAGAGTAGCTTTTAGCGGCTATTTACTTGTTGATGCAGTGATAGAAACGCTAAATCACAAATTTCTTTCTCAAGAGTCGCTGTCTAAACCTTTTGAAGGCGGTTTTTCGGATTTCGTAACAGAACTTGCTCCTTTTATATTTATGATAGAATTTTTTATAGCGGGAATGACGTTCATTGGTATTTACACAAAAATATCTATAACAGCAATGCTGGGTGTATTTACCTTACACATGATTTTGTTTTATTTAGTAGGCGCCACTGAGGCTGTTATATCAGAAAGTTATGCACTGGCGATAGTCTTAGCTTTGCTCATTTTTGTTAGCTATAATAAATTTTCTTTGGATTTTTATAATGTATGGCAAACCGAAATGGAATCGCATCGTCTGAAAGATAAAATTAAGGAACGACGCTAACTTCAGTTACAGGAATTTTTATACCGTAAAGCGAGTGGCTACCTGCAAGTGGGAAACCACCGCTGGTCATTTTCCAATCGCTCCATGTCGCTCTCACGCCATCTAATGGTATAATGCTTGTCCACATTTTAAAGGCAACGGGTTTAAAATTTTCATCAACCTCCCACAAATAAGAATCTCCTGGAGTTGTGCCACCGCTATTGTAAGTTACTAGCAGCTGTTCCTTGCCATCCTCGACCACCAGCTTTCTTGTAGTGCCTGCATCAAATATCTTGTGCGGTGCAACGACCCAAAAACTATCGTTATTAAAATTCTTTTGTGCATAAGCGATTGCCTTATCACGTTCTTCACCTTCCAATCGTTGCGAACCTTTAAAAGCAAAGCTTATATTGGGAAAATAGGTCTGATAAGCCACGCGATAATCATCCCAATATACATCTACTAGATTTTGCTGTACTTTCCAGCGGTAGCGGTTCTTACCCGCAAAGGTCCAGTGAATTTCTTGAACTTGGGTGAATTCTTTGTTGTTAATGGCGTCTAGTATATTATATGCAAGCTCGTCAGCCTTGGGACCTGTTGTACCTTGTGGAACATCTTCACTAAAAACAATTTTGAGAACAATACCCGCAAGCAGTAAGAATCCCAAAAGAAAGAGTAATGATTTACCCAAAATCTTCAAAAAACGTTTCATAGGTTGGCTTTTTTTGTGCAATTTCGACCAAAGATAACAAACAGCAGCAAGCATATGAAAATATTAGGAATAGGTTCTCGCATAGAGCATCCAGAACATGGTTTTGGAGTAGTTACAAACGTCACCGCAAAAATGTATTGGGTAACCTTTCAAAAAGCAGGTTTAGAGACCATACCCGTAGACGATACTTTTGAAGTTATAGAAGCCTGTGAGGACGATGTGGATACAGTAAGCTTTTACGACGTAGAAAAAAGCCTGCGCGAGATTTTACAAAAATTCTCAGACGTTTCTCAAGTAGTGCCGCTTGCCGAAAAATTCAAAAAAGGCACCATGATTTTGCAACCTGCAGACTCAAATCTGGCTTCTAAAGAAATTCCTATAGAGACTTTTTTTCATAAAATAGTCATGCTGCGTGACCGCTTGCGTGTGATGGAGCAAAAAATAAACAGCTCCGAGCTAGACGACGCCGCCAAAGTAGACTTACAACAATACATCACCCGTATTTACGGCAGTCTTACCACGTTCAACATACTTTTTGCCAGTAAAGACCAGCAGTTTAAAGGAGCTGGGAAGTAGGTTGCTAGTTCAGAGATTTGAGTTTTTGAGTCGCAGACTTAGTTTTCGGTCTGGTTTTGATTTTATTTTTACTTTTAAAATGAATCCACAAAAAAAATCAGCTACTTCTAGAAGCAACTGATTTTTTAAAATGATTACTATTTAGTGCCTAATACTTAGGAAACTTAACCTTGTAATCCTCAATGGACTGCATTACGATTTCCATTGCCTTTTCACGACCTTGGAATTCTTCAACAGCCACTGTTTTGTTCTCTAATTTTTTATAGTCTTCAAAGAAATTGCGCATTTCTTTTTTCCAAAATTCTGGTAGCTCGCTCACATCGTTAAAGTGTGCAACAGACATGTCGTTTGTTGCAACGGCGATAATCTTATCGTCCATCTCGCCACCGTCCAGCATTTGCATAACGCCTATTACCTTACAGTCTACCAGACACATAGGAACGATTTCTATTTGGGAAATCACGAGAATGTCCAGCGGGTCTTTATCTTCACAATAGGTTTGTGGTATAAAGCCATAGTTTGTCGGGTAATACATGGACGAGTAAATCACGCGGTCCAGTAATAACATTCCAGACTCTTTGTCCAGTTCGTATTTAGCTCGCGTATTCTTTGGAATTTCTATAATTCCCATTACTCTTTCCGGCGCATTTTCACCGTAACTCACATCATGCCATGGATTTTGTCTCATCTTCCTCTTTTTTAATTGGGCTGCAAAAATAGTGTTATTACGCTTTCGCGAAAGCGAAATCACTAACAAATTACCCATTCCCAACAAACCTTGTCCTGCTATATCGATATCGTGAAAGATGGCTCGTGACACAAAAGCAAAAAGCGTGTTAAATACAACGGGCTAAAAGGTTTTTAGGCCTTTTGCGACTACCTTTAACATATGATAGGACAAGAACGTCGCGGGTTTAGGTTTGAGCAGTATAATGCTGACTCGCTGGACCCTTTTGACAAACTTTTTGATATTTTTAAGGAACTCATTACGCATACTTCGGGTGATTTTGACGAGGCTATAGACTGGCTGCGACAGCTCGACGTGGAGTATAAGCTTACCACACCAGAATATACGATAGACGATTTTATCAACGATTTGCTGGAGCGAGGCTACATACGTGAGGAATTTGACCCCAATGCTGGTGGCGATGGTGAAGGCGACGAAACGCCTAGTGCGTTTACAATAACTGCCAAAACAGAGCAGTTACTCAGACAGCACGCGCTGGAACAAATCTTCGGTAACATGCGTAAAGGTGCTGGTGGTAGCCACAAAACGGGTAAGCTAGGACAAGGCGATGAGCACAGTGGTGACTTACGAGCGTATAATTTTGGCGATGGTCTGGATAGAATTTCCATGACCGAGAGTTTGCGTAATGCCTACCAAAACCATGGGATAGGAAACGATTTCCAGCTTACCGAGGACGACCTTGTTGTAGAAGACACACAGTTCAAGGCACAAATGAGTACTGTGCTCATGATAGACATATCGCATAGTATGATTCTCTACGGTGAAGACCGCATCACGCCTGCAAAAAAGGTCGCAATGGCGCTGGCCGAGCTGATTACGACGCGATATCCGAAAGACACGCTGGATATTATTGTTTTCGGTAACGATGCGTGGCCCATCAAAATTGCCGATTTACCCTATCTGAAAGTAGGGCCGTACCATACAAATACCGTTGCCGGCTTACAATTGGCCATGGATATACTGCGACGTAAGCGCAATACCAACAAACAAATCTTTATGATTACCGATGGTAAGCCTAGTTGTTTGCGTCTCAAAGATGGTCGTTATTACAAAAACAGT
>JANQTO010000195.1 GCA_030731685.1 Nonlabens sp. | reverse complement strand
TCGTCGTAAACAAAACATTGAAACGATTTGCTGCTGCAAACGGTATTCAAACAGAGTTTGAAGAAGAAGAAAAAGAGGAGCGCTTACCATTATGGAGAGCATTTGTACAAAACCAATTCTTAGTTCTTACTTCATCAATATTCCTTTTACTTGCCAGCGCATATTTCTTATACGGCGGTTTAATGGCAGTAGGTGTAGACCAAGGATACGCTCCTGTGCAACCTATACACTATTCACACAGAATCCACGCTGGAACCAGCCAGATTGAGTGTCAGTACTGTCACTCGTCTGCACGTGAGTCTAAGCACTCTGGAATTCCATCACTCAATGTGTGTATGAACTGTCACAAATCTATCAATGAAGTTGCAGAGTCTACCTACAATGAAGGAATGGAAGAATATGGTATAGATTACAACAAAGAAATTCAAGAGCTTTACAAAGCTACTGGTTGGGACCCTGCAACAAATGCCTTTACGGGTGAAGAAAAGCCTGTACGATGGGTGCGTATTCACAACCTGCCAGACCTTGCCTATTTCAACCACGCGCAACACGTTGCTGCTGGTAAAATAGCTTGTCAGACTTGTCACGGTCCTGTTGAAGAAATGGAAGTGATGTATCAGTATTCACCATTAACTATGGGCTGGTGTATTAACTGTCACCGCGAGACAAACGTAGATCTTGCAGGAAATGAGTATTACGAAAAGATTCATAAAGAACTTTCTGAGAAACGCGGTGGTCGCCAGTTGACCATTGCAGACTTGGGCGGTCTTGAATGTGGTAAGTGCCACTACTAATAATATAGCTTTAGAAATTTAATATGGCTACTACAAAAAAATACTGGAAAAGCAGTATACAACTTCAGGAAGGTAATGAGATTGTTAAAAATCTTACTGAAAACGAATTTGTTACCCCAATTCCAACAGACGAATTTTTAGGAAACGATAACGCGATGGAATCCTCTAGTACTACTAGACGTGATTTCCTTAAGTATGTAGGATTTAGCACAGCTGCCGCATCACTTGCTGCTTGTGAAGGTCCAGTTATTTATTCTGTTCCTTATGTAAATCAACCGGAACAAATAATTCCTGGATTGGCAAACTACTATGCAACAACCATTGCAAACGGTTACGACTTTGCAAGTATTCTTGTAAAGACTCGTGAAGGGCGACCTATAAAAATTGAGAGTAATAGAGATGCTGCGCACCGTGGTCATGCAAATGCACGTGTGCACGCTTCTGTTCTTTCGTTATATGACAATAACAGACTTAAGTATCCGCTCATAAAAGGTGAGAAGGCTTCATGGTCTGAACTAGATAAACAAGTAGGTGAAAAACTCGCTGCGCTTAACGGTAAAAAATTAGTGCTTCTTACCCAAACTTTTGCTAGTCCGTCTGTAAACGCTATCGTTTCCATGCTTAAAGAAAAGTATGGTAATGTGAGCCAGGTTGTTTATGACTCGGTAGGTGAAGATGCTGCATTGAATGCATTTGAAGCAAAGTACGGTATACGTGGTCTTGCAGACTATGACTTTACTGATGCTGCTTGCATTGTATCTATAGGAGCAGATTTTGTGGGTGACTGGCAAGGTGGAAACTTTGATAAAGGCTACTCGGCATCGCGTGTTCCTAAGAATGGAAACATGTCGCATCACGTGCAGTTTGAATCAAACATGACGCTATCTGGTGCAAGTGCTGACATGCGTCACGCAGTTACTCCAACAGAACAAAAACTAGTGCTTGCAGCAATGTATAGCAAATTGACTGGTGGTAGTGTAAGTGGCTTATCTGCAAAACTCACCAAAGAAGTAGACAAAACATTTGAAAGCTTGCGTAAAGCAGGTAATAAAGGAGTTGTTTTATGTGGTATCCCTGATCAGGGCGCACAACAACTTACACTTGCGATTAATGAGCAATTAGGTTCGACTATCATAGACGTGCAAGCGCCTATTATGACTAGACAGGGCAATCGCGCTGCAGTTGATAAACTGGTTGGCGAGATGAACGCAGGCAGTGTAGGAGCATTGTTTACCATAGGTGTTGACCCAGTTTACAGTTATGATAATGGTGACGCTTTCGCGAAAGCGATGAAGAAAGTAGCCTTAACGGTATCATTTGCAACTCGTTTAGATGCGACAGCAGAAGTTTCACAATATGTAGCAACTACACCACATTATTTAGAATCATGGGGTGACGTAGAGATTAAGAAAGGATTTGTGTCCTTAATGCAGCCTACAATCAAACCAATCTTCAGTACAAGACAACCACAAGAAACACTTTTAAAATGGGCCGGAAGCGATGCATCTTACAAAGATTTCTTAAAAGATAACGCTACTGCCGCTGGCGCAAGCTGGTCACTAGCATTACAGAGTGGTTTTTATGAGTCGGCAACGACAGTAGCCGCAGCCGTAGAGGAAGTAGCAGCTCCAGTAATGGACAATAGTGCTGCTCTAAGCGGACTTACAAATGCTAAAAAAGCAGGTGATTTTGAGCTTGTTCTTTATACCAAAATAGGATTAGGTAACGGTGCGCAAGCAAACAACCCTTGGTTACAAGAGCTTCCAGACCCTATTACACGTACTACGTGGGACAATTATGTTACCATGTCTCAAGCTGATGCTACCAAGCTAGGAATCGAGAATGATAATGTGGCAGACGGTTCTCTTAACGGTGGAAAGGTAAAGGTTTCCTTGAACGGAACAACGGCAACATTGCCAGTGTTGATTCAACCAGGTCAGGCTGTTGGAACAATAGGTATAGCGTTAGGTTACGGTCAAACTGCTTCTATTCAGGAAGAAATGCAAACAGGTGTCAATGCGTATCCATTCTATAAGAATGGTGTTAACATACAGTCTGTAAAATTAGAAAAAGTAGCTGGAGTTCACGCTTTTGCTTGTACGCAGCTTCAAAACACGATGATGGGTCGTGATATTATTAGAGAAACTACATTAGCGACATATGCCACAGGTAACAAGGATGAGTTTAATCCAGTGCCTGAGGTTTCCCTTAATCACATTGAAACAGAAGTTACATCACCAGACGTGGACCTTTGGGACAGTTTCGATAGGTCTGTAGGACATCATTTTAATATGTCTATAGACTTAAACGCTTGTACTGGTTGTGGTGCTTGTGTTATCGCCTGTCATGCAGAAAACAACGTTCCAGTAGTAGGAAAGGCAGAGATTATGAAATCTCGCGACATGCACTGGTTACGTATCGATAGATATTATTCTTCAACTGAGAGTTTTGAGCAAGATGAAGAGAAAAAAGATGGTTTCTCAGGACTTTTTGGTGATAATGGTTCATTAGGAGGTTTTGGAGAACTTGAAATTCCAGCAGACAATCCACAGGTGGCATTTATGCCATTGATGTGTCAGCACTGTAACCATGCTCCTTGTGAGACCGTGTGTCCAGTAGCAGCATCATCACATGGTCGTCAAGGACAAAACCATATGGCTTACAACCGTTGTGTTGGTACAAGATATTGTGCAAATAACTGTCCTTATAAAGTACGTCGTTTTAACTGGTTCTTATATAACGGAAATGACGAATTTGATTACCACATGAATAATGATTTAGGTCGTATGGTAATCAATCCAGATGTGACAGTACGTTCCCGTGGAGTTATGGAGAAATGTTCTATGTGTATCCAAATGACACAAATGACTATTCTTGAAGCTAAGAAAGATGGTCGTACGGTTAAAGATGGTGAGTTTGCAACGGCATGTTCAAATGCTTGTTCAAACGGCGCTATTAAATTTGGAGATATTAATGACAAGGAATCTGAGATTTTTGCGCTTAAGCAACAAGATCGCATGTATCACTTATTAGAGGAAGTAGGAACGGAACCTAATGTGATGTATCAGGTGAAAGTAAGAAACGTATAATAACAGCTAACTAATAAAGAAATTATGGCTCATTACGAAGCGTCCATAAGAAGACCTCTGGTAACCGGTGATAAAACATACGGCGATGTTACTAGAGATATTGCAGCACCTGTTGAAGGTGTAGCAAATAAGCAATGGTGGATTGTATTCTCAATCGCACTCATCGCTTTTCTTTACGGAATAGGATGTATAATTTACACCATATCTACAGGTATAGGTGTATGGGGATTGAACAAGACCGTAGGATGGGCTTGGGATATTACAAATTTTGTTTGGTGGGTAGGAATTGGTCACGCGGGTACATTGATATCTGCTGTTCTTTTACTCTTCCGTCAGAAATGGCGTATGGCGATTAACCGTTCTGCTGAGGCGATGACAATCTTCTCTGTAATTCAGGCAGGTTTGTTTCCTATCATTCACATGGGTCGTCCATGGTTAGCATATTGGGTATTGCCTATTCCTAATCAGTTTGGTTCTTTGTGGGTAAATTTTAACTCGCCATTACTTTGGGACGTTTTTGCAATTTCTACATATTTATCGGTTTCGTTAGTTTTTTGGTGGACGGGTTTACTTCCTGATTTTGCGATGTTACGTGACCGTGCTATTACACCTTTTAATAAAAAGATTTACGGCTTACTTTCATTTGGATGGAGTGGTAGAGCTAAAGACTGGCAGCGTTTTGAACAAGTTTCTCTTGTTCTTGCGGGTTTAGCAACACCTCTTGTCCTTTCTGTACACACCATTGTATCTTTTGACTTTGCTACATCGGTAATCCCAGGATGGCACACAACTATATTTCCACCATATTTCGTTGCTGGTGCGGTTTTCTCTGGTTTTGCGATGGTAAACACACTTCTTATTATTATGAGAAAAGTGAGTAATCTAGAGAACTATATAACAATACAACACATTGAGCTTATGAACATCGTAATTATGATTACGGGTTCGATTGTAG
>JANQTO010000194.1 GCA_030731685.1 Nonlabens sp. | reverse complement strand
TTTCCATATATGCGTATCTAATTTGAGATCTGTGACAGAACTTACTATCCATAGCAAGCCTTCAAAAAGCCACCAAACGAAAACAAAACCTAACGCAAACGCACTTTTTTTGACCAAAATACCAGCGAAAAGACAAAAACAAAAGAATAACAAGTGACTGATGAAGAATCCTATAAAGTACTCTAAATCGCTAAATATAGCTGAAGCCTCCGTATAATCAGAGAAAACAAAACCAAGGCCTAATGAAACTATGAAAATAAGCACGGTGGTAAGTACAGCTAATGCTAGGGCTAGATAGAATTTAGAAAGAATTAAGACTTTCTTAATCATACCATCTATCAGATTTTGCTTTAAAGTACGATTACTATACTCTGATGAGGTAAGAGAAACTATCACAATCGCAATAAAAATTTTTAAGAAACTTACCACGTAGGTACTTAAGTGATAAATAAATGGAAAATTAAAGATTCCTAAATCTCCTAGTTTCCCAGTAAAGGAGTTTATGTTAATTTCAATGAGTCCAGTGAACATAAGTAGTATAACAATGACCAAGTAAATAATTGTAAGCACCTTACTACTTTTACTATACCTAAATTTATGGAATTCTATATCGAGTAATCTTTTCATGGCTGGTGGCTAGTTGTTGTTGGTTAATTCTATGAATTGGTCTTCAAGACTTTGTTTTTTATGCGACAATCTGCTTAAAACAAGTCCACTTTTAAAGGCTTGTTCATTGAGCTGGGCCGTGTCTATTTTTTGAAGTAATACAACCTCGTAACCGTCTGCTGTTTCTGAAACAGAACCAAAGTAATCCTGTTGTTTTATAAATGACTGCAAGGCATCTTTACTCGCAGCATCTATGATGATACTTCCGAAATTCACATTCATTTCATCTACTAAACCATTGTAAATCATATGCCCGTTGCGTAAAACGATAACGTGAGAGCAAACCTTTTCAACTTCGTCAAGTAGATGAGAAGCAAGTAGGATGGTAGTGCCCGTAGAAGCAATATGCTGTATAATATCTCGAATCTTACGTATACCTTGTGGGTCCAGACCATTTGTGGGTTCGTCCAGTATCAATATTTCTGGATCATTTAACAATGCACTTGCAATTGCTAGACGTTGTTTCATTCCTAAAGAAAACGTGCTAAACGGACTGTCTTTACGGTCTATCAAGTCTACAACTTGTAATTTTTCTAGAATTTTATCAGTGGGAATATTTTTTATTTTACAAACCAATTGTAGATTTTGGTAAGCACTCATGCTCGGGTAAAAATTAGGTCGTTCTATGATGGCACCTATGCGTTTAAGCGCATCATGATTATCTACGTTACCGTCAAACCATTTATAGTTTCCACTTGTAGGATTAATAACGTTGAGCACCATGCCTAAAGTGGTTGATTTGCCGCTGCCGTTTGGTCCTAATATTCCGTACACAAAACCTTTTTGAATGGTAAAAGAAACATTGTTAACGGCTCGTACAGGCCCATAATGTTTACTTAAATTTGAAATCGATAAAATAGGTTCCACGAGATATCTTTTTTAGTTGTATATTATTTGACCTAATAATCCTTAAAATGTTACGAGATTGAATGTAGAATTTGAAAATGACATAAAATTAGTATCTAAAAAAAAGCCTACGTTTCCTGTTAATGATTTGCTCAAGAGTTATTTAGAAAAATACAACAGAGCAATAAAAATTTCAGTACAATATGAAGACCTGTTGCGTTTTCAAGGTTGTGTTACCGTTTTTGATAAAAATGATGTAGATACGCTATGGGTGCGCTGCTATTATGCAGACCATGAGCGTATACATATAGATAGTGATTTAAAGAGAGTATATGATATACTGTATTCTGACGGCAATGGTGAGAATCTAGATTACCTTACTGTTGACGGCGTAGACTTTTGCACCTTTGGTAATACGAAGCCGTTCAGGATAAAAATTAGGAATATTCTAAACGACGGTTTTACCTATTTCTATATAAAGAAGGCTGATGCGTCCAGAATTTATGGTTTAGAGTTAGAGCACCTGTTGTCTCCGCATCGCATCAATTTTTTAGTGTGTAAAGAAACTCTCGTTGAGGAGCATATAGCAGGTATACCAGGCGATGAATTTATAGCAAATTATATGGAGGCCTGCGAGGAACAGGAACTTACCCAAATCGCAAAGGAGTTTGTAAAGTTCAATGAACGCTGCCAAATACGATTACTCGGTGATATGCGGGCATATAACTATGTTATTATTCCTACGCATGACTTTGATAGAGTAAGTTATGCGATTAGACCCATAGACTTTGACCAGCAATGTTACGAGGGTAGGCTTAATACCTATAGACCGCAATTCTTCAAAGAAAACGTAAAGATGGTGCTCAATGTAGCTGACAAACTGCGAGATGCGAGTATAGAACAATATAAAAGAGAAGAGCGTTCACTCATCGCAAAACGACTCACGACTTCTCAAAAGAGATTCAAAGCACTTATAAAATGCATGCGTGCAGACAATATCACAACACCGGAAAAACTTAAAACGCTTAAAAAAGAACTTTACGAGTTTAGTGGAGACATGATTTTCAAACGTGCCCGCAACATGGGTGGCGTTTTACAAACGGCATTAGAGTTTATTCAGCGCAACTACGCTCACATGAAACATTAGGGCTTATTTTTTTTCCTCGCGGTTAAAGTAAACGAGGTAATAGTACATTTGTCTTTCCTCGTCCCAACCTTTTTCAATAAACTTTTCGGCACTTTCTGGATTTGTGAAATCCATCTTGATTTGAACGTGTGTATCTAACGTTATTACGTTTTTAATACCGCGTCGTGCTGCCGTCACAGCACTATTAGAAATCGGAAATTCCGACACGTCTTCAATACTGTATTTAGGACCTTTTTCTACTTTATAATTTTTAAATTCAGGAATCAGGTCAGGATTGTCCAGTGTTTCGTTTAAAAAAGCAGTTTCTTCAAAAGCATCGTTTTTTGCAAAATAATTTACAGAACGGTTCATGAACATGACCTCTTCTTTCTTATCCTCGGCAGGGAGCACAACGTCTTTTGCAAAATCTTGACAAAATTTAAGATACTTCTTCGTAAAGAAATTTTCGTCCTCAAAAACGTCCACACCTAGAAAATCTTCTAACCAGTATTTTGCATCATAGCGGTTTGAGTCCACAGATAGAATTTTAAATCCGTGCTCTTCTTCAACGTTAAAAATAATGGCCCCTTTATCAAGTTTATTGAGACTTACTCCTTGTTGAAGTACCATTTTAAGGTCTTCGTGGTTTTCTTCAAACTGTAAGAAGTCCTGTTTCAATTCGCTTTTAAAAATCCCTATAGCATTGGTCTTATTATTGTCAACCATCACGTTTTCTAGGTAGCATACGTAGAGTTCACCACTTCGTATGTGTGGATGCACACTTTGCTCGTAGAGATGTTTTGCTATTTGTTTAGAGATGTCTAGTAGTGCCGCTGGTTTTTTAAATATCGCTTTCGCGAAAGCGAACAATTCATGAAACTCCAGGTCCTGTTCATGAAAGAAACTGTAATAAGCCTCTTCTTTTGAGCGGAAGGGTTTCAAAAAATACTCCTTCATTAGAGCATGCAACTCGTCATCAAGCGGCGCAGTGCTGTTTGAGGTGTAGAGAAGTTCTCCTTTGTTTTTGTTACCTATGCGGTGCAGTGCAAGTTGCTCAATACGGGTGTTGAATAAATTTATCATAGCTTAGTATAGGTCGTAATCGTCTAAATCTTGTTCGTCATAAAAGTCTTCGTCATCTTCATCGAGGCTACCGCGATATTCCTCATCGCCCATGTCGTCATCTTCGTCTGCAAATCGTGGGTCCGCCTCAAAGTTGCGGTCTTGAGCCTCGTCTGGTAAGGTTCCCATAGAAAAAACTACTTGTGGATAATCTATTCCTTCACTTTTTCCAACAATGTCTTCCAGTTCTATCAAAAAGGTCCACATGCTCAAAAAGTCGTAGATATAAATCATGCGGCTGCTCGCTTTGGAGAAAACGGCTTCTACATTAGTGCCATTCATTTTTTGAACAGGCGTGAGGCCTTCATTCATATCAAACAGGCAATATTCCTGTCCTTGGTTCCAGTCGTCGTCGCTTTTATAAAAACTAGCCATCTCGTCTCCTGGCAACTGAAAACTTTGAATTATGACATTGTGAAAGTCTTCAAGACTTGCCGTGCCTTGAATTTCTATATCTCTAAAACAGTCTATAGTAGCGTCTAGTATAACGCGCAGTCTGTAAATCATGGAATGTTTTTTTAATGGGGTGCAAAGATATGTTTTCTTACTTCATACACAGGAAGCAAATTGCTCGTTTAATTCACAAGATTTTACCCTAGTTATTCTTTAACTATGGCAACCCGACATCGCATCCACGCATAAAACTGAAACCCTAGAATTGCTGAAGCCAGTACTAAGTGAACCGCCTGTGAGCCAAAAGGGAAATCTACATAATTCATTAGGACGCCGCTCGCAACAGTAACGAGTAACAAGCCGAGTATCGTGAAGTAAACAAAGTTATAATGCCCCAGACCAAGAACAGCCTTACGGTACAAAATCACATGTAAAACGATAAGTAAGATGGAATAACTGCGGTGTATGTAAAAAATGACAGGACCGTCTTCTAGCCATGAGGACAACAGCGGATAGCCAAAAGCATCCACCTGATGATCAATATACTGACGTACTTGGGTACCTGTAACTACCTGTATAAGTGTTAGTACAATGAGAATTCCAACAAAACGGGCGAGTTTGCCACTATTCTTATAGGTCACATCTACATCCAGTACTTCGTGAAGTAGATAAAGCAATAAACCAACTATAAGC
>JANQTO010000193.1 GCA_030731685.1 Nonlabens sp. | reverse complement strand
CAAATCTCCAACTGTAGAGATTCTTATACCTATCGGTGGTTCTTTTAGGAAAAAGGGTTTTTTAAGAAATTATGCTATCAGCTTTAATGCTTCAGTTTTTAAAAATTGTAACGTCTCGCACCAAACCTTTAATATCTCAGAGCTTAAGACTACATTTCATCCAACGCATCCCAGTATTCATAAGCACGTCGTAAATGCGGCACAACAATGGTTCCTCCTACGAGTGTAGCTATGGCAAGCGCCTCAACAACTTCTTCTTTCTTTAATCCTACTTTGTGGCTTTCCTCTAAATGGTATTTTACACAATCATCACATCGCAATACAGCGCTGGCGACAAGTCCTAAAAGCTCTTTGGTTTTTTTGTCTAGTGCACCACCTTCAGCATAGGCGTTTGTGTCCAGGTTAAAAATGAGCTAGATTATTTTGTTGTTGTCGGCTAGTATCGCATCGTTCATTTTAGAACGGTATGCATTAAACTCTTCTACGATTTCACTCATGATAAAAAGACTACGTTGTTAATTGTTTGTTGTTTTTGTTTTGTCTGTAAAGCACGTACATGGATATAAAAATGCTCACCTCATAAAGTATTAAAATAGGTATTGCTACGATAATTTGGCTCGCAATATCTGGTGGTGTTATCACTGCTGCTACTATAAGGACTATCACTAGCGCTATCTTGCGGCTTTTGCGCAAACCTTGAGGTGTGGCGAGGCCTATTTTTGTAAGGAAATAAATGATTATAGGAAGCTCGAATAATAAACCAGAAGCAAGCACAGATGCTTTGATATAATCTATATAACTAGCCAGACTAGGTTCTGTAACAACCTCTTTACTCAAGTCATAAGTCACCATAAAGTGAACAGATAGTGGCGCGATGAGGTAATACCCGAAAACAACGCCCATAAAAAACAACAAGGAACTTATAACAATGAAACCGGTGCTGTATTTCTTTTCATTGCTTTTGAGTCCAGGCGATATAAAACGCCACACTTGCCACAGCACCCATGGAAAAGCAAGAATAAAACCTAAAATGATGGAAACCCAAATATGTGCCGAGAACTCGTCTGACATTTCCTTAGACTGTACTTTAAAACCAAAATTAGGGTCGCAAAAATCACTCACAAAGCCAAAATAATTCCCTACATCACAAAAGAAACCATAGGTAGGGAAATCGGCTTTTTTAGGACCGAAAATTAAAGTGTCAAAAACAAACTCTGTGTTAAAAGCGACAATTGCCGCTCCTATCATAATACCTATAATAGAACGTATCAAGCACCAGCGCAGTTCTTCTACGTGGTCCAGAAATGACATGTTGTTTGGGTCTGCTTTTTTGCGAGCCATTAGATGATTCCTTCTCTTATTAAATCGTGTATGTGCACCACGCCTGCATAAGTTCCATTTTCAGTAGCAACGAGTTGGGAAATATTAAAAGATTCCATAACCTCACGTGCCGCAATAGCCATCATGTCCACATCTACCGTTTTAGGGTGTGCGGTCATGATATCGCTTGCCACAAGGCTGTCTATATTTTTATCACTAGAAAGCATACGTCTCAGGTCACCGTCGGTAATAATACCTGCCAGTTTATCGTTGTCGAGCACCACGGTCATACCCAACATGTTTTCGGTAATATTTACGATAACCTCGCGCAGGCTACTAGTCGTAAGCACCTGTGGTTTTGCGTTTTGCTCGGTAATATCCTTAACGCGCAAGTACAGTCTTTTTCCCAAAGCGCCACCTGGATGGTACTTTGCAAAATCCTTATCTGTAAATCCTTTAAGTTCCAGCAAACTCACCGCAAGCGCATCACCCATAACCAGTTGAGCGGTCGTGCTCGTGGTAGGAGCAAGGCCGTTAGGACAGGCTTCTTCTTCTATGGGTACGTGCAGTAAAAAGTCACATTCCGTTCCCAGTAAAGACGTGGCGTTGCTGGTAATCGCAATGATTTTATTGTTGAAATTTTTGATGAGCGGTATAAGTACCTTAATCTCAGGAGTGTTGCCACTTTTAGAGAGGCATATCACCACATCATTTTCCTGTATAATCCCTAGGTCGCCGTGAATCGCGTCTGCAGCGTGCATGAAAATTGCCGGTGTTCCCGTAGAATTCATCGTGGCTACAATTTTTTGGGCGATAATAGCGCTTTTGCCTATTCCAGTTACAATGACTCTGCCGTTTGCATGGTGTATGTGAAGTACCGCTTTCGCGAAAGCGTCACCTATACAATCCTCTAACTGTGCAATAGCTTTGGATTCTATGGCAATGGTTCGTTTACCTACCTCAATAATGGATTTATGGGATTCCAAAATAGACACGTTCTTATATTTTGAGTTAAAAGAAATTAGTTGTAAATTTCAACTTACAAAGATATGTAAAACGACTTAGCCTCATGGCCTATACCACCTTAGAATTAGAACAAAGTTTAAAGAAATACTTCGGATTTGATGCCTTTAGAGGATTACAGCTTCCCGTAA
Organism: Nonlabens sp.; assembly: GCA_030731685.1. GTDB lineage: Bacteria > Bacteroidota > Bacteroidia > Flavobacteriales > Flavobacteriaceae > Nonlabens. The sequence continues at coordinate 2,376 of JANQTO010000193.1, read as the reverse complement.
TTACTTCGCTCCTTAATAAAGAAAATGTATTTGTGATTATGCCCACTGGTGGCGGTAAATCATTGTGCTATCAGTTACCTGCGCTCATGCAGCCTGGAACTGCAATTATTGTTTCCCCGTTAATTGCGCTCATGAAGAATCAGGTAGACGCCATACGTGGTGTGTCTGATAATGACGGCGTGGCACACGTTCTCAACTCGTCCCTTAATAAGACAGAGATTGCTCGTGTAAAAGAAGATATCGTAAATGGTGTGACCAAATTATTGTACGTCGCTCCAGAGTCGCTTACTAAAGAAGAATATGTAGAGTTTTTAAAGGAACAGACCATTTCCTTTCTTGCTGTGGATGAGGCTCACTGTATAAGTGAATGGGGTCATGATTTCAGACCAGAATACCGCAACCTGCGTCGTATTATAGAGCGTATAGGCGATAACATACCTATAATAGGACTTACGGCAACCGCAACGCCCAAAGTTCAAGAGGATATTCTAAAGAATTTACAAATTACCGACGCCACTACGTTCAAGGCGTCGTTCAACAGGCCCAATCTTTTTTATGAAGTACGTCCTAAAACAGAACGCGTAGATGCTGACATTACCCGATTCATAAAACAAAATGAAGGGAAAAGTGGAATTGTTTATTGTCTTTCGCGAAAGCGTGTAGAAGAACTTTCACAAGTGCTTCAAGTTAATGGTATCAATGCAATTCCTTATCACGCAGGGCTAGACGCAAAAACGCGTGTGGCTAATCAGGATAAGTTTCTCATGGAAGATGCTGATGTGGTTGTTGCAACCATAGCATTTGGTATGGGAATAGATAAACCCGACGTGCGATTTGTAATACACCATGACATACCTAAAAGTATAGAATCCTATTATCAAGAAACTGGTCGCGCCGGTCGTGATGGTGGTGAAGGGCATTGTCTTGCATACTATTCTTATAAAGACATAGACAAATTGGAAAAGTTCATGTCCGGCAAACCCATCGCCGAGCAGGAAATAGGCCATGCACTTTTACAGGAAATGGGAGGTTATGCTGAGACCAGCATGAGTCGCAGGCAGTTTATACTGCATTATTTTGGTGAGGAATTTGACCCAGCAACAGGTCCAGGTGGTGATATGGATGATAACATGCGCAACCCTAAACCACAAACCGAGGCCAGTGATAACGTGAAGAAATTGCTTCACGCTATCTATAATGCTGGTGAGCGCTACAAAGCAAAAGATATAGTAAAAGTGATGATAGGGAAGTCTAACGCAATGATTACCAGTCATAAGATAGATGATGAAGATTATTTCGGCTCTGGTGCAGACAAGCCTGCTCCTTACTGGACCGCACTTATACGGCAAATTATGGTTGCCCATTTTGTAAGAAAAGATATAGAAACCTATGGTGTATTAAAAATGCTTGATGCCGGTCATGAGTTCTTGAAATCGGGGAAAACATTCATGATGACTGAGGACCACTCCTATAGTGAGGAGGCAAACAATGCTACAGCGCCGCAAGGTGGCTCTATAGATACAACACTGGTAAAGCAGCTCAAGGACCTGCGTAAAAAAGTAGCAAACGAGAAGAAAGTACCACCATACATTGTTTTTCAAGACCCGTCTATAGACGACATGGCAACTAAATATCCCGTAAGCATTGAAGAGCTTGCAAACATACATGGCGTAGGTGAAGGAAAGGCACGCAAGTACGGAGCAAAATTTGTCGCTTTTATAAAAGCATATGTAGAGGATAACGAGATTTTACGACCAGACGACCTTATCATAAAATCTACAGGTCAAAAATCGGGCAACAAATTATTTTTCATATCCAGTATTGACCGCAAACTAAGCTTTGACGACATCGCAAAAGCTAAGGGATTAACTATGCACGAGCTGTTAGAAGAACTAGAAAGCATAGTCTACAGCGGTACAAAATTGAATGTAAGTTACTGGGTAGACGAAACACTTGACGATGACCAGCAAGAAGAACTCCACGACTATTTCTTAGAAGCCGACACCGATAATATCAAAGAAGCCTCCAAAGAATTTGACGGTGATTATGAAGATGAGGAACTACGACTTTACCGCTTGAAGTTTATTAGTGAGGTGGCTAATTAGTTTGAATTTGACTTGACATGATATCGAAAATTGATTCATTAAGAGACTTCGCATATCTTCCTTTCATTTTAGCTGTCGCATTTACTCTCTTTATAGTAAGTTGTGAGGGTAATAACACAAAGTTTAAGACCATGGATTTTCAAGATAGAAAAGTTGAAATTCCTGACTATCTGAACAGCTATCAGCCTAAATATAGAGAAGATTACAACACTTTATGTATATTCAAAAACAAGCGTACGTTAGCCGATAATAAAAACTTATTTCTGAAGGA
>JANQTO010000192.1:3171-4855 GCA_030731685.1 Nonlabens sp. | reverse complement strand
ACGCTTTTTGCGCATTGCAAATGAGATGAGCGCTACCAACCTTAACCAAAAATACCTACAATTACCCGAGTCTGAAAAGACTGAAGAGTTGCAGCAAGCACTTAAAACGCTAGATCAAAACGCAAACATAAACTGGCTACTCATGCACATGGGTGCAGCACACCGTTACCTGCGTAATGAGGGCAAAGCCATAGATGCGACAGGAGGCACAAACTGGAAGACCTACCTGCCACCTAGCTTCCAAAAAATAACATTTTTTCCAACCCTATGGACCGAGACTGAGCATGAAAACTGGGGCAAGCAATGGGTTGATCACATTTTAAACACACATTAATATGAATAAATTTCTCATCGTAGCCCTAGCGCTGGGAATAAGCATAACATCTTGTAAAGAAAAAGAAGAAGAGTTCATCGCCGAAAAACCGGAACCTGTTGCCGCAATACCGCTTATTCAGTATGGTTTTGACCTCAATAGATTTGAAGTTTATGCAGACACTATAAAGTCAGGAGACACCTTTAGCACCATAATGGACAGTCATCTAGTCGCTGGACAGAACGGTTTCACAGCTGCACAAACGCTTGACAATATCTACAGCCTGCGACGCATGAAAGCTGGCAACGCCTACAAAATTCTAAAACGCAAAGACAGCGTTAATACACCTGCAATCTTTATCTACGAATCCTCAAAACTGGATTTTGTCGTACTGCGCCTTACTGACTCGGTTCACGCATACCGTAAAAAATACCCATTAAGACTACAACGCACTGTTGCCGCTGGTAAAATAGAAACCACGCTCTCTCAAGCAATGGAAAAACAAGGCATGGGCATGACTGCTATTTATGAGCTGGCAGATATTTTTAAATACAGTGTCGACTTTTTTAAAGTAAATAAAGGCGACAGCTTCAAACTGATTGTTAATGAACGTTATATAAATGACACCATTTACGGCGGTATCGTGAACATAGAAGCAGCCGTTTTTAACAAAAGCGGTAAAAACTACTATGCCTTTAATTACACGACAGATTCCCTAAACGACAAAAGTGACTATTATAATGAGAAGGGCGCACCACTCAAAAACTTTTTTCTTAAAGCACCGGTAGAGTTTTCACGCATAAGCAGCAGGTTTAATCCACGACGATTCCATCCAGTACAAAAACGCTGGAAAGCCCACAATGGAACAGACTATGCGGCACCACACGGCACGCCCATAGTTACAACCGCAAGTGGTGTAGTCGTAAAATCTGGTTATACCGGAGGAAACGGTAATTACGTTAAAGTAAAGCATAACAATAAATACACCACTCAGTACCTGCACATGAGTAAAAGGCTTGTAAGTGAAGGACAGCGTGTGGAGCAAGGACAGACCATAGGCCTTGTAGGAAGTACAGGTCTGGCTACAGGACCGCATGTTTGTTATCGCTTTTGGGTAAACGATAAGCAAGTCGACCCATTTGCTCAAAACCTGCCTAATGCTGACCCATTACCAAAGGAGCAGCTAGAAACCTACATGAACGTTATTACTCCACTTAAAAAAGAACTGGACGAGAAGTCGTTCAAGTCGGCAACCAAAAAATAAGCTCAAACAATGCAAAATATAAATCCAACCACTACTGCTGCATGGCAAAAACTAGAAGCTCATTTTAAGGAAATGACTGGTTTTAACTTGCGAGCCGCTTTCAAAAC
>JANQTO010000192.1:0-3071 GCA_030731685.1 Nonlabens sp. | reverse complement strand
GGTCCTGTGATGATTTATGAATCGTTGCAAGCTTATAAAAACGATTTGAAATTGCATTTTGTTTCAAACGTTGAAGGCGACCACGTGATGGAAGTGCTTAAAAAAATAGACCCAGCGACTACGCTGTTTGTTATTTGTTCTAAAACCTTCGGCACACAGGAAACACTTACAAACGCAAACACCATAAGAACCTGGTTCAGTGAGCATGTAAACGCAGCTGCAGTTTCATCACACTTTGTTGCTGTGAGCAGTAATGTGGAGCGCGCAGTAGCCTTTGGCGTAAATCCAGAGTATATTTTTCCTATGTTTGACTGGGTAGGCGGCCGTTTTTCGCTGTGGAGCACCGTAGGACTTAGCGTGGCGTTAGGTGTGGGAAGCGCACATTTTCAAGCACTTTTAGACGGCGCCCAAGAAATGGACAGCCACTTTAGAAATACGTCGTTTGACAAAAACATACCAGTGCAACTTGCATTGCTTACTATTTGGTACAACAACTTTCATGGCGCACAAAGTGAGGCGATTATCCCGTATACGCAATACCTGCATAGGCTACCAGCTTATTTGCAACAGGCTATTATGGAGAGTAATGGTAAGAGCGTAGACCGCAATGGCAATACCGTAAATTATCAAACAGGTAACATCGTCTGGGGCGAGCCTGGAACCAACTCTCAACATGCTTTTTTCCAGCTCATTCATCAAGGTACAAAGATGATTCCTGCGCATTTTATCGCTTTCGCGAAAGCGAAATACCCAAACCCAGACCACCTCAACAAGCTCATAGCAAACTTCATAGCCCAAACCGAGGCACTTATGAACGGTAAAACAAGCGATGAGGCCAGAGCCGACCTTGAGAAATCTGGCAAAACAGGTGATGAATTAGAAAAATTGCTGCCATTTAAAGTTTTCACAGGCAATAGACCTACGACAACTATTCTCATAGACGAACTGACGCCAGCGAGTTTAGGAAAACTTGTCGCCATGTACGAGCACAAGATTTTTACCGAGGGCATTTTATGGAATATCTATAGTTATGATCAATGGGGTGTTGAATTAGGTAAGGTCCTTGCCGATGCCGTTTTGAATGACATAGAAAGCAATAAAACGACGGGACATGACGCTTCTACAAGCGCATTGTTAGAAAGATTTATAGGCCTAAATACCTAAGTTATTAACAGTTAAACAATTAACGTTAATAAGTGTTAACACGATTTAATGTTAGCTTAATACTAAAACCATTTTTAAGGGAGTATTTTTGTGCCATCAAACACAAACCCTCAGAAATGAAAAAAACTTTACAATTTTTACTAGCTGTCGGGCTTATGCTCGCTACTACGATTGTTAGCGCACAGGTTACTACCTCGTCCATTAACGGTCGTGTTCTCGATGGAGAAAACGAAACCCTGTTAGGTGTGACCGTTGTTGCAAAACACACACCTACAGGAACCAACTATGGCACAACGACTGACATAGATGGTTACTACCGTATCGCAAACATGCGTGCTGGTGGTCCTTATACTATTTCCTATACATATGTAGGTAAAAAGACCGAGACTCTGAATAACGTAAACCTACAGTTAGGTGATTCACAGCAAATTAACATCACACTTGTAGATGAAGCAAGTGCTTTAGATGCAATTGTGATTGACGCTACACGTGATAATGTTTTTGATTCTGGTAAAACAGGCGCTGAAACAAACATTTCACAGCGTGACCTTAACAATATGCCTAGTGCAACTCGTGGCCTTGGGGACTTCTTAAGAAAAACGCCACAAGCACAAGTAAGTGAAGGTGGTGCTATAAGCATAGGAGGTCAAAACAACCGCTACAACTCCATTTTCTTAGATGGTGCTGTAAATAATGATGTTTTCGGTCTTGCTGGTTCAGGTACTAACGGTGGTCAGATTGGTTTGAACCCTATTTCTATTGACGCCATTGAATCATTACAGGTAAATTTAGCTCCGTTTGACGTAAGACAATCAGGTTTTACAGGTGGTTCTATAAACGCAGTAACCCGTTCTGGTTCTAACAATACAGAAGGTAGTGCTTATGCCTACATCAGAGACCAAAGTCTTGCTGGTAAAACTCCAACAGGAATACGCGAAAATGACCGTGAAAAACTTGACGACTTCTCTACACAACTTATAGGTGCTCGTATAGGTGGCGCTATCATTAAAGATAAGCTTTTTTACTTTGTAAACTACGAGAATCAAGATGACAGTGTACCACGTCCTTTTGACCCATCAACGTATACAGGAAATTCCTCTATAGCAGACCTTGATGGATTGCGTCAAAACCTCATAAACTTTTTTGGTTATGACCCAGGTGACTATAGAAACAACACAAGTAAACTTACGAGCGATAAATTAACTATACGTTTAGATTATAACTTGAACGATAAGAATACCTTCACACTTAAAAACAACTATGTAAGCGGTGAATCTACTAGCCCAGGATCTAGTAACCCACGTACTATTAGTTTTGCGAATAATGGTATTTTCTTTCCTTCATCTACAAATTCTACAACCTTAGAATGGAGAACTACAAATGGCTCTAACCTTTCTAACAACCTAATTGTTAGTTATACGACAGTGTCTGATGATAGAGACCAAATAGGAGACCCATTTCCAAACGTACGCATAGACGACGGAAATAACGGAACTATATTTTTAGGTTCTGAATCATTCTCAACGGCTAACCTTCTAGAACAAAAAATATTTACAGTTACAAATAATTTTGAAGTACAATCTGGAGCACATAACTTCACATTTGGAGGAAACTTTGAGCACTACGATATGAATAACGTGTTTGTAAGACAAAATTTTGGTGCATACCGTTTTAGATCTCTTGCAGATTTTAGTACGTATTTTGATAATGATGCGTCAAATGATGCGGCTCCAAGAGATTACGACTATACGTATTCTTTACTAGACCCAGCTGGATATAGTGGAGATAATATCGCTGCAGCAGCAGCTCAGTTTCAGTACTCACAACTTGGACTTTATGTACAAGACGAGTGGAGCATTGCAAACAACTTTAGACTTACCTATGGTCTTCGTTTCGACATGCCATAT
>JANQTO010000191.1 GCA_030731685.1 Nonlabens sp. | reverse complement strand
CCAAGGCGGCATGATATGGGCTAGTGGTCATAAACTAGTATGTGCAGTTTCAAATGCTGGTGGTTTAGGTTTAATAGGTGCTGGTAGCATGTATCCAGAGGTTTTGCGAGAGCATATTCAAAAAACAAAAGCGACAACAAACAAACCTTATGGCGTTAACGTGCCGTTGCTGTATACAGACCTTGAGGAAATATTAGAAATTATCATTGAAGAAAAAGTGCCTATCGTTTTTACAAGCGCAGGAAATCCTAAAACCTACACCAAGCGATTGAAAGACGCTGGTATCACCGTGGTTCATGTAGTAAGTTCTGTAAAGTTTGCTCTGAAATCTCAAGAAGCTGGAGTGGACGCTGTTGTTGCTGAAGGTTTTGAGGCTGGTGGTCATAACGGCCGCGAGGAATCTACTACGCTCACGCTCATTCCTATGGTAAAAGCACAATTAGATATTCCGCTTATAGCTGCTGGTGGCATTGCAACAGGTCGCGGTATGCTCGCAGCCATGACTTTAGGAGCAGATGCCGTGCAGGTGGGCAGTAGATTTGTTGCTACGCATGAGGCTAGCAGTCACCTTGCTTTTAAACAAGCCGTGGTGCAGGCACAAGAAGGCGCAACACATCTTACTTTAAAAGAACTAGCACCTGTCCGTATGATGCGTAACAAGTTTTGGAATGACGTTCAGGAATTATATAAGTCGGCTCCGACACCAGAAGAACTTAAAGAACTTTTAGGTCGTGCACGCGCAAAGAAAGGAATGTTTGAAGGCGATATGATAGAAGGTGAGCTTGAAATAGGACAAATATCTGGATTAATAAACGACATCATCCCAGCAGCGCAGGTTGTTGAAAATATGGTTGCCGAGTATGAAACCGCCAGACAGGAAATGATTTCAAAATCACTTCATGCCTAGAATACAAACCGAGCTAGAGGAACGTTGGAATGTCATCACCCATGGTTTTGGCTTTATTATTACATTAATAGGATTATTATGGTTGTTTACCATAGCACAAACTGAAAAGCCGTATGTCATTGTAAGTGTATGTATCTATGGATTGTGCCAGCTATTCATGTATGGCTCTTCAACAGCCTATCACTATGCTAAACAGATACATATGAAAATCACATTACGTAAATGCGACCATATTGCAATTTATGCTTCCATTGCTGGGACATATACACCTATGTGTTTGTTACTTTTGATAGATTCAAATGGTTGGTTAATTTTGATATCGGTTTGGGGTATTGCGCTGTTTGGACTGGTGTGGAAGTTGTTTTTTACAGGTAAGTACGAGTCGTTTTCTTCTATTTTGTACTTGATTATGGGTTGGCTTATCATGCTCGATATACATAGCGTACGAATATTATTTACGGACTCTATGATTTTTTGGTTAGCAGCAGGCGGTGTTTTTTTTACGGTAGGAATTGTTTTCTACGCTTGGAATAAACTATACTTTAACCACGTGATATGGCACTTTTTTGTGCTGGCAGGCAGTGCAAGTCATTTTATTATGGTTGCAGAGGTTGTTCAGCGCTAGGTAAAAATGATTCGATTTACTTCATTACATTTGAGTCATTGTATGAAAAATAAACTCTTTTTATTTAAGCGATTAAATTGCATCCATGCCCAATAAAAAATTAAAAGTAGCAGAACTTTTTGCTGGTGTAGGTGGTTTTAGGCTGGGGCTTGAGAAAAGCTATTATGAAATTGTGTGGAGTAATCAGTGGGAACCTTCTACAAAATTACAGCATGCTTCACGTGTTTATGAACATCGATTCGGTAGTGAGCATCATGTAAACGAAAACATAAACGATATTGTAACAAGAGACGTAGAAGAAATACCAGACCACGACTTGCTCGTAGGTGGCTTTCCGTGTCAAGATTATTCGGTTGCTACTACATTGCATAATTCTAAAGGCTTAAAAGGTAAAAAAGGCGTATTATGGTGGTCCATTCAAGGGATTCTGGAGCGCAAGCAAAACAAGCCAAAATATTTATTTCTAGAAAATGTAGACAGGCTTTTAAAATCGCCAGCAACACAGCGCGGTCGTGATTTTGCCGTAATGCTGCAAAGTCTTAATGAATTGGGCTATGCCGTGGAATGGCGCGTAATAAATGCTGCAGACTATGGCATGCCGCAACGTCGTAGGCGTATTTTCTTTATAGGTTACCATAAATCTACAGCTGTGTATAAGCAACTTGTTGAAAGCTCAAAACAGGAATGGTTATTACAAAACGGAACGATTGCAAGTGCTTTTCCGGTAAATACTGTCGGTACAACAGAGCAATTTAAACTAGAAGGCGACCTCGTGGAGCTTACAAATACCTTTAATAAAAGCGGCAAGCTCTCACCTTTTCACAATACGGGTTTACTTATAAACGGCCATGTTTTTACCGTTAAGACCATGGCGGCCTATGACGGTGCAAGAACCGTCTTAGGCGACGTACTTGTAGAAAAAGACATTCCACAAGAGTATTACATTGACTCAGCAGACTTGGACAAATGGGAATACCTCAAAGGAGCAAAAACCATTGAGCGCAAGACCGTAGCCGGCTTCGTTTATAAGTATGCCGAAGGTGGCATGATTTATCCAGACGCTCTAGAAAATCCGTCTAGGACGATTATTACTGGTGAAGGTGGTAAATCACCATCGCGATTCAAACATGTAATCAGTCCAAAGAACGGCCTGCGCAGGCTAACACCTGTAGAACTCGAGCGTCTTAATATGTTTCCAGATAATCATACAAAACTAGATGGTATTACAGACGCTAAGCGTGCTTTTTTTATGGGAAATGCGTTGGTTGTAGGCGTGGTGGAAAAGATAGGTACGGCACTCGCAGCTAAAATTAATGCTTAGATGAATAGGTTCCAGGATGACCTTAAGCAAGAAGTTGTACTTGCGAGTTACCTAGACAGTCTCTATGATTCAAAAGGCTTGCTTACGGAACGTGTAACTGATAGCACAAGACAGCATCAGGGAATCGATCTGCTCATTCATGCTAAGGGTACTACCTACATGATAGACGAGAAGGCGCAATTGCATTACCTCAATGCCGACCTCAAGACGTTTACATTTGAACTTTCGTACTTAAAAAATAATGTACTTAAAACAGGTTGGCTTTTTGACGAGCATAAAAGCACGCAATATTATTTCTTGATTACAGGTATTTATCTCAAAAAAGGGCTGCTAGAACTCCACGCTGCAACCGATATTGATAACCTCAAGATAACAAGTGTAAATAGACATTTATTGATTGGGCACTTAGCGGAGCTAGGACTTGATAAGGAGCGTTTAAAGGATTATGAACAGGATTTACGCAGTTCAAAATCATTCGGTAAAAACTACATAGCAGAGCTAGACTCAAAAATTCAAGGCGTGCTTTTTTACACAGAACATCTTGCAGAGCAGCCCATTAACATTCAGCTAAGGCTCGAATACCTTTTAGAACAAAAGATAGCAAAGCGATTTCATTAGTACTTAGTTCTAGTGTTTTTTAAGGAGTTCGCTTTCGCGAAAGCGAAAACACTATAAGCAATCATTAAATCATAAAACCGAGTGCTGCGCCCAATAACATGACGCCGATTTTAGCGGCATTAAATTTATGGGCCTCACTAGCTTCGAGGATAAGTGTGGTGGAGACATGCAGTATAATTCCGGTGACTATAGCTTTGAGGGGCAACATGACTGCGTCGTCCAGTTCTAAGTTACTTGCAAGTAAACTGCCCAGCGGTGACATGGCTGCAAAGAACAACATGATAGCTATAATCTTGAACTTAGGAATTTTATTAACGAGCATAAACGATGAAACTATAAATGCGATAGGCAATTTATGAACGGCTATACCATAAACCATAGAGTGACCGTCTTCTTGTAATGGCATTCCTTCCAAAAATGCGTGTATGCACAAACTAACGAAGAGAACTACGGGAATACCTTTATTATCGTCATGTGAGTGAACATGACCATGCTCGGCACCTTTGGAAAAAAATTCAAGTATTATTTGCACAAACACACCTGCTACTAGATACATGCCCATGTACTTTGCGCCAGAGCCGTAAATCTCCGGTAAAAATTCTGATGCCACCGCACTGAGTAAAAAGGCTCCCGAGAAGGCAAGTAACAATTTTATGCGACTACGAGATTGCGGTTTTAATAGCAATGCAGCGGCAAGTCCTAAAAGTGCTGCGATAAAGGGTAGTGCGATATTCATGAACTATGTGCTACGGTGATTTTAAAAATAAGGGGCTAAGTTACAAATTGCCCTTCACGTTTTGGGGATAACTTAAAAGCTACTCGGTTTCTTTAGAAAGTACCATAATTAAACGGTCTGAGGTTTCTGCGTTGTACGGCGTTAAATTATAGTCGCCGTAGCAAGCGGTCAGTTGCAAACCTGCCTTTTCAAAATAAGATTGGAACTGTTTTAGTGTAAGGGCGTGAACTCGCTCCGTAAACTTATAATCGCGACCGCCGTCTGTAAACGTAATTTCTTTGTAAATATGGTCGTTTTTTACGTAACGTTTTTGATGGAAGGTAATGTCTTCTTCGGTTTTGGTGTCTTGTGGCACTAGATTTTTAATAACCTTAGGTGCATTCATAAAATCAATAACTGCACGGCCATTGTCGTATAGATTTTTCTTTATCGCGATAATGGTGTTGAGATTATCAACTTCATCCTCAAAATAACCAAAACTCGTAAAAAGATTAAAAACAACATCAAATTGCTGGTGATAGGGAACGGTCATGTTGTGCACGTCAAACCGTATGTTAGCAGCGTTCAAATTAGCAATCGTCGCGTTGTTTTCACCAGTGTTTGCATATCACAAGTGTCATTCACACTTTTCTGGTCATATTGCAAGTGTTGTC
>JANQTO010000190.1 GCA_030731685.1 Nonlabens sp. | reverse complement strand
CAAATCTTTCCATTCTAAAAACAGGGAAAGCAAAAGCGATTAGATTTTCTACACTAGAGGCTATTTGTAAAGCACTCGATTGCCAGCCTGGTGATATTTTAGAATATCGAGCAACATAATCCTATTGTATTTTCAGAAAACGTGCTATATTAGCAACTTACAATACTGTTAACTATGAAAAAAGTCTTCTTTCTTGCTGTTTTTGCTCTAGGCATGACTGCTACTGCACAAAAATTATCCACAGAACTCACTGCAGCGCTTAAAAATGACGACACACGTGCTATTGCCACACTCGTTACTACTGCTAACAAAGACGCTTGTTATGAATTTAAAAGTGGCGATTTGAACTTATTGCAACTAGCAACAAGTATGGGCAGCGGCGATATAGCCCATCAGTTAATTAACGATATTAAAGTAGACGTGAATAAAACCTGTAGCGGCAAAACACCTCTAATGTTTGCAGCTTATATGGGTAACAATGGACTTGTTGAGGATTTGCTCAAGGCAGGCGCAGACCGCAAAGTTTCTGTTGACGGTAAAACGGCACTAGATTATGCCCTAGAAAGTAAAAATGAAGCGACCATAAAGTTGCTTAAGAAATAGAATTACTTATTTTAATATATATATCCTCAATCAGTGCTATACTTGATTGAGGTTTTTTTTGGTTTATTTAATTGCTCCTATCTCCATTACGAGCACAAAAAATGCCGCTACACGACGTGTAGCGGCATTTTTTATTTGTATAGATTGAAAAACTAGTCGGCTAGCACAATTGCTTTATTACCTGTCATTTCTATGACGCCACCTTTAATTTCAAAGTTTGTAGTGCCATCTGCCTTTTTAAATAAGCTAGCAGTGGCTTCGTCCAGTTGCACATTACCAAAAATCTTTACAGAACCTTTAGTAAGTAGCGAAACTACTGGCGCGTGATTATCAAGCATTTGAAACTGACCATTGACTCCAGGAACAGAGACTGAATCTACCTGACCACTAAAAAGAACCATTTCTGGAGTTACAATTTCTAAAATCATGTTTTTTTAATTATGAATATGGATTATAGCGTATGGAATATAGATTTTATGATTACAGTTTCTGCATTCATAATTCTTCATTCTGAATTATCTAAGCTTCTACCATCATTTTCTCACCAGCTTCTATAGCTTCTTCTATAGTTCCTTTAAGGTTGAAAGCACTTTCTGGTAAGTGATCTAACTCACCGTCCATAATCATGTTGAATCCTTTAATAGTGTCTTTGATATCTACAAGAACACCTTTAAGTCCTGTAAACTGCTCCGCAACGTGGAATGGTTGTGAAAGGAAACGCTGTACACGACGTGCACGTCCTACTGCAAGCTTATCTTCTTCAGACAGTTCTTCCATACCTAAGATGGCAATGATGTCCTGTAGTTCTTTATAACGCTGTAAAAGTTCCTTAACTCTTTGTGCACAATTATAGTGAGCATCTCCTAAAATAGATGCTGTAAGAATACGTGACGTAGAATCAAGTGGATCTACTGCTGGGTAGATACCTAGCTCAGCAATTTTACGAGAAAGTACTGTTGTTGCATCTAAGTGAGCAAATGTTGTTGCTGGTGCAGGGTCTGTAAGGTCATCTGCAGGAACGTAAACCGCTTGTACAGATGTAATAGAACCTTTTTTAGTAGATGTAATGCGCTCTTGCATCGCACCCATTTCAGTTGCAAGTGTAGGTTGGTAACCTACCGCAGATGGCATACGACCTAGAAGAGCCGATACCTCTGAACCTGCCTGTGTAAAACGGAAAATATTATCAACAAAGAAAAGAACGTCTTTCCCTTGTCCATCTCCAGCTCCATCACGGAAATACTCAGCAATCGTAAGACCAGAAAGTGCAACACGCGCACGTGCTCCTGGCGGCTCATTCATCTGTCCGAAAACGAATGTGGCCTTAGATTCTTTCATTAGTTCTTTATCAACGCTCTGTAAATCCCAGCCGCCTTCTTCCATAGAGTGCATAAACGCATCTCCATATTTTATAATTCCAGATTCTAACATCTCACGCAATAAGTCATTCCCTTCACGGGTACGCTCACCGACTCCTGCAAAAACAGAAAGTCCACCGTGACCTTTTGCAATGTTATTAATAAGTTCTTGTATAAGTACTGTTTTACCTACTCCAGCACCACCGAATAGACCGATTTTCCCACCTTTTGCATAAGGCTCAATAAGGTCAATTACTTTAATTCCCGTGAAAAGAACTTCGGTAGATGTAGAAAGGTCCTCAAATGCTGGTGCAGATCTGTGTATAGAAAGACCATCGTCACCCGTTTTAGGCAAATCACCTAAACCGTCTATTGCGTCACCTATTACATTAAACAAACGACCGTAAACGGCGTCACCTATAGGCATTTTGATAGGGTTACCTGTAGCGACAACTTGTGTACCACGGCTCAATCCATCCGTAGAGTCCATGGAAATAGTTCTCACCGTACTCTCACCTACGTGAGACTGTACTTCAAGTACCAGTTTGTTACCGTTAAGCATGACCTCAAGTGAGTCATAAATTTTAGGAAGTGCGCCTTGTGCACTATCAAATGTTACGTCAACCACCGGGCCGATGATTTGTGAAACGCTACCTGTAATTTGAGACATTTAGTTACTTTTTAAAATAGTAAAATTTGAGGTGTTTAAACCTCTTTTTAAGTGGCGCAAAGATACTGCTTTGATTTTATTACAAACTTGAAAATTTGGTTTTTTTTAAGCACCTGTTTATTAACGCTTAATCTTGTGATTGTGTTAGTTACGCTTTCGCGAAAGCGAACTCCCAAAAACAAAAAAACACGATGCTCTAAGGCATCGTGCTTTCAAAAATATGTATTACACCTTACTCTACGGTGACCGACTTTGCAAGGTTACGAGGCTGATCCACATTTTTACCCAGCATCACTGCGATGTGATATGAGAGCAACTGTAGTGGAATGGTCGTAAGCAATGGTGTAAGAAACTCAATAGTTTCTGGCACTTCAATCACGTGATCTGCAAGGTCACGCACGTCCACATCACCTTCAGTAACAATTCCTATGATTTTACCGCTGCGCGACTTGATTTCCTGAATATTACTTACGACTTTCTCGTAATGACCCTTTTTAGTGGCAATAACAACAACTGGCATTTCTTCGTCAATAAGTGCTATAGGGCCGTGTTTCATTTCGGCTGCAGGATAGCCCTCAGCATGAATGTAGCTTATTTCTTTAAGCTTTAATGCTCCTTCTAAAGCAACAGGGAAATTAAAGCCTCTACCTAAGTATAGACAGTTTTTTGTATTCTTATAAATAGCGGCTACCTCTTCAATATGCTCATTTGACTTAAGCGCTAGTGTAACCTTATTTGGTATGCTTTCTAATTCTACGAGATATTTATGGAAATCACTTGTTGAAATCTTACCTTTTCTTTTGGCTAATTGCAAAGCCATTAAGGTAAGTACCGTGATTTGTGTTGTAAATGCTTTTGTAGATGCTACACCTATTTCAGGACCTGCATGCGTGTAAGCACCTGCATGGGTTTCTCTAGAGATAGAGCTGCCTACTACATTACAAACACCAAAAACGAATGCACCTTGTTCTTTGGCCATTTTTATGGCCGCCATGGTGTCTGCAGTTTCACCACTTTGTGATATCGCTATGACCACATCATCTTTATCGATAACAGGATTACGATATCTAAATTCAGAGGCGTACTCCACCTCAACAGGTACCCTTGCTAGTTCTTCAAAAATATACTCAGCGACAAGTCCTGCGTGCCACGATGTTCCACATGCAACAATAATGATGCGTTTGGCATTCAGGAATTTATCGATATTATCGTCAACCCCAGCCATTCTGATAATACCCTCATTAACAAGCATTCTACCTCTGAAGGTATCACGTATCGCGTCCGGTTGCTCATAAATCTCTTTAAGCATAAAATGCTCATAGCCACCTTTTTCTATTTGCTCGAGGTTCATTTGCAATTCCTGTACATAAGGATCTACGAGAGAATCGTCATGAATTTTACGTATTTTAATTTCCTTGTGGGTACGTATAACAGCCATCTCACCATCTTCTAGATAAATAGCTTCTTTTGTAAATTCTAAAAACGGAGATGCATCACTTGCAATAAAGAATTCGTTTTCACCTACACCTATTGCTAGTGGGCTACCTAATCTTGCAACAACTATCTCATCTGGCTTTTTCTTATCAAAAACTGCAATTGCATATGCCCCTATGGTTTGGTTAAGTGCTATTTGAACAGCTTTACCCAACTTAACACCTTCTTTCTTCTGAACATCTTCTATCAAGTTAACAAGCACCTCAGTGTCTGTATCTGACTTAAAAGTGTAACCTCTTTTAATAAGCTCCTTTTTCAACGGGTCATAGTTCTCTATGATGCCATTATGGATAATTACCAGCTCACCACTGTTAGAAAAATGCGGGTGCGAGTTAACGTCGTTAGGAACACCATGTGTTGCCCATCGCGTATGCCCTATTCCTATAGTACCAGACGTATTGATTTCTGACTCCATTTTTAACTGGAGGTCTGCTACTTTTCCTTTAGTTTTGGAAAACTTAAGGTTTGACCCGTCATATATCGCAATTCCGGCGCTATCGTAGCCCCTGTATTCTAGTCTCTTAAGACCATTAAGTACTACTGGATAAGCTTCTCTATGGCCTATATATCCTACGATTCCACACATATATTAAAGTGTTATGTTAGTTAGGTTCTGTATAAAAAATCTTGAACACTGGTCGCTTCGTAATATCGGGAGAATTACTGCCGTGCAACACGGTGCCCTCGTGAGAAATAGCGCTACCTAAAAGTATTTCATCTATGGTTATTGCGTTACCA
>JANQTO010000189.1 GCA_030731685.1 Nonlabens sp. | reverse complement strand
TCATGGTCTGCATGGAGAATTAATAACTTATCTAGAGCTGTTGAAACTCTTGGGTCAACAACATATTCAGCATTTGATTTTTTGAACATCATTTTAAGGATGTTGTCCACATAACCTAGACTTCCATCTCCATAATCAAGAGGTTGTCCAGTGTTTTTACGTAAGGTCCATGCAACAAGAACTGGGAATTTACCCATAATCTTAACGATAGCCTTGTACATATCTTCTTCACTCTCCACGTTTACTGACGATGGGTTGAAAGCGATTAGTGCACTAGTAAGCGACTATAAAAATCCCATAGGGTGTGCAGACTTAGGGAAACCGTCCAAGATTTTCTTAACGTCTTCATCTACGTGAGCCTGCGCCTTAATGTCTGCATGGAATCTAGAAAGCTCGGTAGATGTAGGTAGTTTACCAAAAATCAATAAAAACGCCACCTCAAGGAAATCTGCCTTATCAGCAAGTTCTTCTATAGAATAACCTCTATATCTTAGGATACCTTCTTCACCATCTAAAAAGGTGATTTCACTGGTACAGCTACCCGTATTTTTATAACCTGGGTCGATGGTGATTAGACCATTAGTGACACCTCTAAGGCTGCTTATATCTATGGCTTGCTCGTTCTCGGAACCTGTAATAACAGGAAACTCATACTTTTTACCGTTAAATTCTAGTGTTGCTTTGTCTGACATTCTTCTAATTTATTTTATCACCTCAAAAATAAAACATAGGATGTTAACAATCAGTTAATCTACGGTCGTAATTAACATAAACTACAAAATATTTATCAATAAACAATCATTCTTCAAATTTGCAGGTATAATTGTGTGAATCTCGCTTTCGCGAAAGCGTAACACAGCACACCCAACAAAAAACGGCTGCCGAAAAAGGCAGCCGTCAATGGGTAAATATTGCTATGTAAACTCGTAATTACTTCACCAAAATTTGAATAGCTGCTTGTTGTGTTGCCGTTCCAATTCTCACAATATAAGTACCCGTGGAAAGTTGTGACTGTGGACGCACAGCAATGGTGCTCTGATAAATTCCATCCTGGCTATGAACCAATTGTCCCAGCGCGTTGTACATTTTTATAGAAGCCTGTTCACCGACAAGTAAAGAGCTCGAAATTTCAAAGCTTCCATTTGTTGATGGATTCGGATACACACGCACATCTTGCTGCAACGTTGTTGTGTCTAACGAAAGCTGCCCTGTCGTATACTTAATTGCAAATCTATTTGCACTTCCACTGTTTTGCGCATTTACGTTAAAAGCAATTTGGTTTGAACCAGCCGCAAGTGCCGTTTCCGTATTTAAAAAGCGGTCTACCAGTATGGCTTGCAATCCGTTTAAATTTTCAACGGCTATGTCAAACATATAACTATTGCTCCTGTATTGCGCAATGTGAAGCTCCGTAGTCTCCGTGTTTTGCGGAATGTCACGTTTTTCGATTGCTAGATGTGTTCCTTGTTGTAGGATAGATAATGTTTCGTCGATATTATAGAATTTGATAGCATCATTTGCATCTACTACATTTGTGTGAGTACCACTAAACGATGTTACCGCCTCATCGCGCAGCTCGCCAGACTGTGCATCGCGCAACGAAACGGTTATGCGCGTTGCTGGAGCTGGTGTACTAAAGACAGAAGTTTGAGCGGCATTTGTTTCTTTGTCGCTTTCACTGTAGGTTATGCTCGAAGCTCCTGTTGTTTGAACAAAGAAAGACTGTCCTGGCTGTGCATATTTGTTTGCTGTACTTGTAGCAGGAACCGCAGTACCATTTAGTGTACTCATATCTACAGTCGCATAAGCTCCGTTTACATTAAGGTTAGGGTCCCACATGTATACGTAATTTGCATTGATGCCTTGTGTTGTAACATTGTTGAGCACCGTTTTAAGATCTACCGCTGCCTGATATGGGTTTGCAAGAAATGCAAATTCTCCTGTGGTTGTTGCATAACTCGCCGTGAAATCACCTATATGAAGCGTTCCTTGAGCACGTACAATAGTATTAGTTGCAGTTGGTGAAGCTGTGGTAATGTTTGTGGTTCTGTCACCACGCACGAGGACTCTCCATGCCTCTCCTACCTGAAGTGAATTAACATTTGTATTGGCAACAGCAAACCAGTTTTGATTGTCGTTATCATAACCAAACATAGAAGCGTTCCCAGAGGATGTTGCATCAAAGCCGTTTGCACCAGCAGAGGAACCCGTAATGTGAATCCCTAATCCAGCGGTTGATGCGCCATTTTCTTGCCAGTTTTGATAAATGGAACCCGCGGTATTCACTGAAGATGCTAAAAATCTAAAGGCTCTTTTTGCTGGTATATATCGTTCTACTTTTACGGTTCCAGTTATGGTCGAACCAGTTGCGTCACTGAACTGCGCAGTTCCAGTTGCGTTACTCTTAAAAGTAAGATTACCGTTTGTAGTAAGCGATGCATTTGTCGCGGTTACAACACCGTAAGCGTCAACAGGCGTATTCATAACAACACCTGTGTTATTTGTGATTGTCAAGTTTTCAGTCATGATAGATGCGCTAGCAGTACCATTAATTTGCTGTGGGCTAGTTCCATCTAAAACTAAATGGCCGCCACTGCGAGCGTCTAAAGTTCCTGCAACGTCCATATTACCGCTTACAGTTAATTGCGCACTTAACATAAGTGAGTTAGCACCAGCGATTACTTGTAGGTCATTTACACTTGCAGCTGTAGTAAGACTTGCCGTGCCTGACTGAACGATTGCGTTCAACGAACCCGTTTCAGAATTAGGTGCAAATGGCGCCCAGCTTGTGTTGTTATAAATAAGCGTAGGCTCTTCAATGCTAATAGGGAATATGTTACCACTAGAAAGAATATTATTTGTGGAGCGTACAGCATATTCAAATGTATCATTATAATCTAAAGAGGTCGCATTGTGAAGATATGAAATACGGTTTGCATCAACATCGGCCTGAGTGAACGTATCTCCTAAAACGAGCGCTGCTCCTTGATTTCTTAAGTTTCCATATGCAGGCAATTTAGTTACTACAAATACCATTGCCGTAGTCGTTTCACCAGATTTCTCTGCTCTTAAAACTGAGTTATCAATGGTAGTTGTTGCGTTATACGGTAAAGTTATCCCTAGATTTCTAGTGACGTCAATATCATTAACATATTGCAATCTACCACAAACTGTAACCGCAAATTCGTCAAAAGTTCCACCAACACCAGCGGTTCTGTCAGTCGCAAGTAACACCCATTCTCCTTGAGCACTCAAGCCATTAAATCTAGAAAAGGCTTGTCCAGGGCGTTGATTGCCAGTAAGTGCTCCTGTAAATCCTGGTGCACAACCGAAATTTTGAGTCCCTTGGTCGCTTACTGTTAAGTCAAAATTTCTTCCTGCAGCACATTCTCTATTGTAAACTTCAGAGAAACGACCCGTAGGTGCGCTGAATTGCATCTTTATGTGTCCCGTATCACCGTGAGTAGCTTTCATATAGAATGAAACATTTGTAATTTCTATGTCGTCTGGAATGTTAACAATTGCACTTACTGCATTAACACTAGTATTCCATTGTCTCTGATTTGCGATTCCTGCTGGCTGTGCTTCATTCACATAAGTCTCGTTGTCATAGGTGATACATACATCTTGAGCTGTTTGAAACGATGAAATTGAAGTTACTGCGCCTGCGGTACAGCCATTTGAAGGTTGTACTCTCCAATAATAAATAGCACCTGCACTCAACATTGTAGGCATGTAGGTTGTGGTATTAGTAAGTGATGCACTCTCTAAAATAGTCGTGAAACTAGAAGTGTTTGAAATTTCTACTACATAACTAGAAGCACTCGCCAAATCGTCCCATGATAACAAAGGATTTACTGGCTGATTACTCGCTCCGTTTATAGGACTTACTAGAACAACATCACCTACATTTCCATCAAATATCTTGAGTGTAAAATCTTTTTCAATAGTGACTCCTGTAGAAGCTGCTCTGACTTTAAATGCGTACTGACCAGCATTAACCGCAGCAGTTCCTTGTAGTGTAACGTTTACGGTAACATCTGTAGTTGTATTATTTACTGAGAAATTTGGGTTTATTCCAGACGGTAATCCAACCGCGGTAAAATTAACTGTCTGATTAAAACCTGGTGCTGCGTCATATGAAAAGGTAAAAGAAGCATTTGCAGGTGCACACGCTGTAGTTACGTCGTTCACAGCAGTTAATTCAAAGGTTCCTTCTTTAATGGTAAAATTAGCTGGAGAAATGTTAAAGAAATAATTCCCAACAGCTTCGACCATAACACGAGCATTTGTAGTTAAAACTCCCGTAGGTATCGTTACAGCTTGCATTCCATCATTTGCAACGGCACTAGCCAGCATCACTGGGTAAGTAAATCCACCGTCGGTGGATAATTTTATATTTACTTGTGTTGCATATGTCGCGTTATTTGTTCCACTTGTATTCCAAGTGATTGTTCTAGATTGACCCTCATACCAAGTCTCTCCACCAGCAGGTGATGTTACTACTACTGGACCAGCAGCACCTACAGTTAAAGTAACAGAACCAAAACTTGTTTGTCCACCGAAAGGATTGTTATCTCTTATGGTACAGAAAAAACGCATATCTCTCTGGGCACTTGGTAATGTTTCCCAGATTGGATCAATACCTCTAACAAGATCATTTAAGTTCGGGAAATATCTAGTTGCATCCTCGGTTGCAAACTTAGAACGAAACATAGGGCCTGTAGTATTTGCGGGAAGTGGTGGTTGCGCACTACCAGTAAATGCCGCCGCACCAGTATCGAGCTGTTCCCAATTATAGGTATAGCTGTCATTAGCGTCAGCGTTGACACTTGATGACCCAGTAAGTTTAAACGGCGTAGATTTAGGAATTGTTCTATTCGTAA
>JANQTO010000188.1 GCA_030731685.1 Nonlabens sp. | reverse complement strand
GCACCTTTTGCACGCTCCACAAAAACTGGGTCGCCACCTACCGCATTAAATG
This sequence comes from Nonlabens sp., assembly GCA_030731685.1. Lineage (GTDB taxonomy): Bacteria > Bacteroidota > Bacteroidia > Flavobacteriales > Flavobacteriaceae > Nonlabens. The sequence goes on along the minus strand of JANQTO010000188.1, from coordinate 4,853 downwards.
CGCGAACTGGCGAGTTTACGCCGCCTGGAATTACTTGTTTTGCTTCTTGAAATAACGCACTGCTGCGTTTGTATGTATATGCCATTTCAACTTTATTGTTTTTTAATAAAAAGTACCTGACCTAAGCTTATCTCGTTACCAGTCAGTTTATTGTAGCTTTTTAATTCGTCTACTGTAAGGTTGTACCTTTTTGAAATATTATAGAGCGTATCACCCTTGATAACCTCATGAGTTATTCCAGGAACATGCGCAATTGTTTCCGTATTGGTAGGTTTTCTCTCTGGTGCCTTACCTAGAACTTGCGCATCATATTTATAAAGTTCGTAGCGTTCAATAAGGCTTATGAGCTTTTCTGGATATTTAGGGTCTGTGGCATAACCTGCACGTCTCAAGCCATGAGCCCAGCCCACATAGTCATCTTTATCTAAATCAAAAAGACCAGAGTATCGTTTCCTGTCTTTTAAGAATAATGAATGGTCTCTATACGAGTAACTAGCATCTTTATAGGTTCTGAAACATTCTTGCAGGGCGTCGTCATCATGATATATTTCGCCACCTGTCCACCCTTTGTGACATTTAATGCCAAAATGATTATTAGCCTCAGCAGCAAGCCTTCCATATCCAGAACCACTTTCTAGGATTCCCTGCGCAAGTGTTATACTTGCCGGAATTTTGTACAGTTTCATCTCGTCCATGGCGACTTTTGCATAATCTTCTACGTAATCAGCAGTTTTGTCTGCGCCACGTGTTTTGATGATTTCCGTTACTTTATCTTTTTCCTTTGGTAAGGTCTGTACTACAGGTTTGGGTTTTGCTGGTGCTGGTTTGGTTGTAGGTGCTGGTTTCTTTTTACGGGTAACGACTTTCTTGTTGGAACCACAACTTGCAATGGTCAGTGCAATTACTAAAATGGCTAGGATTAGTTTACTATTTCTATACATAATCTATAGTACGTTGGCCTTTTTTAAGGAGTTTTCTGTTGAATCCGGCAATGCTTTGAAGGCCTCCGGTATGAACCGCTAAAATACGGGATTTACCAGTTATAACGCCACTTTCAATCATTTGTTCTACACCATACATCATTTTTGCCGTATAAATTGGGTCTAGTGGTATTCTGCTTTCGCGAAAGCTTGCATTCATAAAATCTATTAGCGCTTCACTGGACTTTGCGTAACCGCCAAAAGCCGTTTCATCAATCACTTCAAAATCGGTACGGGTAGTGTATTTCAAAATCTCATTACGCATAAAATCACCTTTTAATGCTGAGAATACCACAACATGCTGATTCTTTCCAGCGCTGTTGATGATGCCTGCCGCTGTACCTCCAGTTCCTGCTGCAACAGTGATGATATCGTAAAGTTCTTTGTCCGTAGCTGTCAGTATTTCTTCTGTTCCCTTTACCGCCAGCTTATTTGTTCCACCTTCTGGAATAATGTAGGCGTGCGGATATGTTGCTTTGAGTTGAGCCAAATAAGATGCTTCGTTTTTAACACGATAGGCAGTTCTAGAAACAAACTTTAATTCCATGCCGCTGCTTGATGCCGTCGCCAGCGTGTCATTTGACGCAAGTGTTTGACCCAAATCCACGCCTAACTCCTCACCTCTTATTATACCTAAAGTTTCAAATCCAGCTATTTTACCAGCTGCGGCAGTTGCTGCAATATGGTTTGAAAACGCACCACCAAAGGTGATTAACAACTCTTTACCCTGCGATTGTGCTTCTATGAGATTGTATTTCAACTTGCGCAGTTTGTTACCAGAAACCTCTTTATGCAATAAATCTTCGCGCTTTATATCAAGGATTAAATCGTCATTATTAAAACTAGCATAAGGCTGATTTGTGGCGTTTTTAACTTCAAACAGATTCATTTACGATGCTTTTTACCATAAAACCGCAAGAAACCATACCATTTTCGGTTTTTGAGATATTCTTGATTCGTTTCCATGGCATACGCTTCTCGTTCAAAAACAATATTTCTATAAGCAAGATTGTGATTCATAAATAATCGCCACACAGCAAACTCGGCGATGTACCATATAAAAAATGGAAGTATCAACAATTCCTGCTGCTGTCGGGCATGGATGCGCTCGTGATTCATAAAAACAGCGTCTTGCGCATTAGCATGTCGCGTTAATAATAGAAACGGCCACAGCGTGAGACCGCTGTAATTTTTCAGCAATTTTGTAACGATGAGAATCATAAAGCAAAAATAAGCCCTTGCAGGCAGTTCCTATGGTAAACAGGCTAACTTATGGTAACTTTGTAGAAGATGAAAAAAATCATTCCCGTAGAAGAAGGCGACTACTACCTTACACCCGAGGGCTATCGCTGTTTTACTGAGCAATACCACTTGAAACGAGGTCATTGCTGTAAGAGCGGCTGCCGCCATTGTCCATACGGCTACGATAAAACATCTGACAGTTTTAAAAAAAAAGCATGATAGAATCTACTACTCAAGCAATTGAAATTGCACGCTTTCGCGAAAGCCTAACCCAAGGAATACCTGCTATTTTACCAAAAAAAAAACCGTACGATACTAGCGTCAATCACGCACCCAAACGGAAGAAAATACTTAGTAAAGATGAGGAAGAACTCGCCTTGCGAAATGCACTGCGTTATTTTGAGCCCAAACATCACGCAGAACTTTTAGCTGAATTCAAGGAAGAACTGGAATTGTACGGCCGCATCTACATGTACCGTTTTATGCCAGACTATGCGATGCACGCGCGCAATATTGACCACTATCCTGCAAAAACCCAGCAGGCAGCCGCAATTATGTTGATGATTCAAAACAACCTAGACCCTGCGGTAGCACAGCATCCACATGAACTTATTACATATGGTGGCAACGGTGGCGTTTTTCAGAACTGGGCACAATACCTGCTCACGATGAAGTACCTGAGTGAAATGACTGAGGAGCAAACACTCGCTATGTACAGTGGCCATCCTATGGGTTTGTTCCCATCGCATAAGGGTGCACCACGTTGTGTAGTTACTAATGGCATAATGATTCCTAACTACTCACAACCAGACGATTGGGAAAAATACAATGCACTAGGCGTGACTCAATATGGCCAAATGACCGCTGGTTCTTACATGTATATAGGACCACAAGGAATTGTTCATGGAACAACCATCACCGTGCTTAACGCATTTAGAAAAATTAAGAAAGAACCTACGGGAAACATATTTGTAACCTCTGGTCTTGGTGGCATGAGCGGCGCACAACCTAAAGCTGGGAACATTGCAGGATGCATTACTATTTGTGCAGAAATGAACCCGAAAGCCGTTCAAACACGTCATTCACAGGGATGGGTTGACGAAGTAGTCCAGCAACCGGAAGCCCTAGTTGCACGTGTTCAAAAAGCACAGGCTGCTGGTGAAACGGTTTCCATTGCGTATCTAGGAAACATCGTTCATGTGTGGGAAACACTTTTTGATGCAGGAATTCATGTAGCTATAGGAAGTGACCAGACTAGCTTGCACAATCCATGGGCTGGTGGTTATTATCCAGTTTCACTGGGTTTTGAGGAAGCTAACGAAATGATGAGCAACAAGCCAGATGCGTTCAAAAAAGAGGTTCAGGAATCACTGCGCAGGCACGTTGCAGCAATTAATAAACATACAGCGCAAGGAACGTATTTCTTTGATTATGGAAATGCCTTCCTATTAGAATCTAGCCGTGCAGATGCAGATATTGCAGGAACTGACGCCGAATTTAGGTATCCGTCATACGTTCAAGATATTATGGGACCTATGTGTTTTGATTACGGTTTTGGTCCTTTTAGATGGGTTTGTGCTTCTAACAATCCAGCCGATTTGCAAAAAACCGATGAGCTTTCGACAGCCGTGCTGCAACGATTATCGCTAGAAGCACCAGAGCGCATACAGCAGCAAATGCAAGACAATATTAAATGGATTAAAGGTGCGCAAGAAAATAAACTGGTAGTAGGCTCACAAGCACGTATTTTATATGCTGACGCTGTAGGTCGCATAGAAATAGCTCGTGCATTTAATAAAGCAATAGCTGCAGGAGATATAGGGCCTATTATTTTGGGACGCGACCACCACGATGTGAGCGGTACGGACTCGCCATACCGAGAAACCAGCAATATTTATGATGGTAGCCGGTTTACTGCAGACATGGCTATACAGAATGTGATAGGCGATAGTTTTAGGGGAGCAACCTGGGTTTCTATCCATAACGGCGGCGGTGTAGGTTGGGGCGAGGTCGTTAATGGTGGTTTTGGAATGATAATTGATGGTTCTAAAGAAGCAGAAGAACGATTAGAATCTATGCTCTTTTGGGATGTAAACAATGGTATTGCTCGGCGTAGTTGGGCAAGAAATGAAAACGCCGTTTTTGCCATTCAAAAAGCAATGGATTTGAATCCGAAATTGCAGGTCACCATACCGAATATGGTTGACGATAAGCTTTTTAATTAAATTATAACAATCTCTTTGCGCACTGCTCTGTATCTTTAAGGGATTAAAAATTGCAACTATGAAAAAATTACTTTTAGTCTTTATGGCAGCGGCAACTTTAGTAGGTTGTCAAGCTGTACGCGTTTCACAGGACTATGCTCCAGAAACCAATTTCACACAGTATAAAACCTTTGCATATTTTAAGCAAGGTGTTGATGAGGCCGACATTTCTGAACTAGACAAGAAACGTATCTTACGCGCACTGGACACTGAAATGGCAGCAAAAGGCTTCCAGAAATCAGCAACACCAGATGTTATTGTGAACTTCTTCACCGATTCCAAGGAACGCGTGGATGTCTACAACAATCTTGGCTGGGGCGGCTGGGGCTGGGGTGGCTGGGGCTGGGGCTGGGGCGGCGGCTTTGGC
>JANQTO010000187.1 GCA_030731685.1 Nonlabens sp. | reverse complement strand
AAAAGGTGGCGATGTAACGGAGAATTATATTTTTCCAGCGGTGCTTTATCCAGTTAGTAAGAACATGCGTGTGTTTCAAGAAGAGCAGTTTGGGCCTGTTATTCCTGTTGTTTCTTTTAGCGATATCGAACAACCACTAGATGACATGGCAACGTCAAATTACGGACAACAGGTAAGTTTGTTTGGAAGAGATGTGAACACATTAGCACCTTTAATAGATGCGCTGGTAAATCTGGTTTGCCGGGTAAATTTAAACAGTTCATGCCAGCGTGGACCAGATGTGTATCCGTTTACAGGACGTAAAGATTCAGCCATGGCCACATTGAGTGTTCATGATGCATTAAGGTCATTTTCTATTAGAACCTTTGTAGCATCTAAAGATAACGAGTACAACAATGCTATCTTAAAAGAGCTATTGGAATCTAAGGCATCTAATTTTGTTAGTACAGATTACATTTTGTGATATTTTCTATCACTTTCTAGCTATTTTAAAAATAAGTTGTACTTTCGAATTATGAATGGAACGTATTCCTTACTAATAGACAATCGGTTACGGCTGCTTTTAAATAAGCGACGCTGCTAGTGTGCAGTATTTTATAACTCACTGATTATCTATTTTTCATTCTAGTCCATTGCAACATTCCATATCCATTTCTTTTTTAAAACGCATTGTTGTTTCTATATCCAACATGGCCTTAACGCGCCGCAGTTTCAACCGACGCCCTTAGTGGGCTATACATTCTATGGAGCCTAGGTGAGTCCGGTTCTTCTTTACAATCCTTTTCTTTTTTATCACTTTTAATTTGATTTCAATGAATATTCTCATTGCTAACATCACACACACGCATTATGCACAGCTTATATGCGACACTATTGCAGAGGCTGCAGCGGTGCGTGGTACAGGTATCGCACGCCGCACGCCAGAATATATTACCACAAAAATGGAAAACGGTAATGCCGTTATCGCACTGGACGGTGATAAGTTTGCAGGATTTTGCTACATTGAGAAGTGGAGCCACGGCAAGTTTGTTGCAAACTCTGGGCTTATCGTGCATCCTGATTACAGGAACATAGGTCTGGCTAAACAAATCAAACAACAGGTTTTTTTACTCTCCAGAGAAAAGTTTCCCGATGCAAAAATATTTAGCATCACCACTGGGCTTGCGGTTATGAAAATGAACAGCGATTTGGGCTATAAACCGGTCACCTTTTCAGAGATTACAGACGACCAGCAGTTTTGGAGTGGTTGTCAAACCTGTAAAAATTACGATATCCTACAACGCACGGAGCAAAAAATGTGTTTGTGTACAGGTATGGTTTATGACCCTTTAAAAGTGCCCCAGCAAGAACAAAAAGAAATCAAAAAATCGGTTTTTGAACGATTAAAACAAATTAAGCAAACACTTATCCTTAAAAAAGACGCCCATGGAAAATCCTAAAAAACTAGTAATCGCCTACAGTGGTGGTTTAGATACCTCTTACTGTGCAGTAAGCCTTTCTAAAGCTGGTTATGAAGTACATGCCGTTAGTGTCAATACAGGCGGTTTTACAAACGAAGAAATAAGCACCATAGAATCAAACGCCTACAAAATGGGCGTGACGACTTATAAAAATATAGATGCGGTATCGTCATATTACGACAAAGTCATCAAGTACTTGGTTTTTGGTAATATTTTGAAGAACAACACCTATCCGCTTTCAGTAAGTGCAGAGCGTATTATTCAGGCAATAGAAATAGTGGAATATGCAAAAAGTATTAACGCTGCCTACATCGCTCATGGTAGTACAGGTGCTGGAAATGACCAGGTGCGTTTTGACATGATTTTTCAAACCCTTGCGCCGCATATAGAAATAATCACACCCATACGTGACGGGCAACTAAGCCGCCAAGAGGAAATAGATTATCTCAAAAGCAATGGGATAGACCTTTCATGGGAAAAAGCAAAATATTCCGTAAATAAAGGATTGTGGGGAACGAGCGTAGGCGGTTCGGAAACACTTACATCTTCTAAACCGTTGCCAGAAAGTGCATACCCGTCACAGCTTAAAAATAATGACCAGCAACAAGTTACACTTACCTTTTTAAAAGGCGAGTTGGTTGCGTTAAATGGCAAAAAGAATGTGCCAGAAATAAACATTGCTTTATTAAATGACCTTGCTGCTGCTTATGCTATAGGTAGAGATATTCACGTAGGCGATACCATTGTGGGTATAAAAGGCCGTGTAGGTTTTGAAGCTGCTGCGGCACTCATTACCATTAAAGCACATCACTTGCTAGAAAAGCACACGCTTACAAAGTGGCAGTTGCAGCACAAAGAATACCTCGCAAGTTTTTATGGGATGCACCTGCACGAAGGGCAGTATTTAGACCCGGTAATGCGTGACATGGAAGCCTTTTTACAAAGCAGCCAGGACAAGGTTACCGGCGATGTGTTTCTAACGTTGAAACCATATCATTTTAGTTTGGACGGTATAGCATCTAAGCACGATTTGATGAATGCAAAATTTGGTAGTTATGGCGAGGAAAATAAAGGCTGGACTGCTGCCGAGGCTAAAGGCTTTATAAAAATAGTAGGCAATCAGAACAAAATCTATCAACAAGTAAACGCAGACTCATGAAGCTTAAGATAGGAATTATAGGTGGTGCTGGTTACACAGCTGGTGAATTAATACGACTCTTGTTGCATCATGAATATGTGGCAATAGACTTTATATACAGCACTTCAAATGCAGGTTATAAAGTTTCTAAAGTGCATCAGGATTTATTGGGAATGACAGACTTGGTTTTTTCAAACACCATTAATGCAGCAGTAGATGTGTTATTCCTGTGCCTAGGGCACGGCAATTCTAAGTCGTTTTTAGAACAGAACGGCTTTAGTCCTAGCACTAAAATCATAGATTTAAGCAATGACTTCAGACTCAGTGCCTATGCTGTGTTCCAAAACAAAACCTTTGTCTATGGCTTACCAGAATTAAACAAAGAATCTATTAAAAAAGCCCAATACATCGCAAATCCGGGTTGTTTTGCCACCGCGATACAACTTGCGTTGCTACCACTTGCACAAGCTGGTTTACTGGAAAATGACGTTCATGTAAACGCCGTCACGGGTGCGACAGGTGCAGGCACTTCATTAAGCCCAACGACCCATTTTACCTGGCGCGATAATAATTTCTCGCATTATAAGGCTTTTGACCATCAGCATTTGGGTGAGATTGAGCAGTCTGTATGTTTATTACAGCCTAGTTTTCAAAAGGATATTCATTTCATACCCAACCGAGGTGATTTTTCTAGAGGCATTTTTGCAACGATGTACACTACGTATTTAGGTAGTTTAGAAGATGCAGTAGCTTTATACAAAACCTATTATAAAGACGCGCAGTTTACCATCGTAAGTGATGATGAGGTACACTTAAAGCAAGTGGTCAATACAAATAATTGCGTGCTACACTTGCACAAACATAAGAATCAGCTGCTGGTCACCAGCGTTATAGATAATTTATTAAAAGGAGCATCTGGACAAGCTGTCCATAACATGAACCTGATGTGCGGTTTGCCAGAAACCACAGGCTTGCAATTAAAAGCAAGTTATTTTTAAAGCAGGTTGCCCGCGTGAGCGATTGCAACGGCATCCTTTTTAATGCATCTTACGGAATCTCGTCACCCTTTAGGGCTGGGAATCAAAAATGCGGTTTGGTGCATTAAAAAGATAGAGTGAAAAGCGCGACCCTTGTGGTCACGCCCTAAAAAAGAACAATTAAAAAGTTAAGATTATGAGTTTGTTTAATGTGTATCCGCTTTTTGACATTACGCCTGTCCGTGCAAAAGATGTATACGTTTATGACGAAAATGACACGCAATACCTCGATTTATATGGTGGTCATGCGGTTATTTCCATAGGCCACTCGCACCCTAAATATGTGGAACGAATAAGTGCGCAGGTCGCGGCAATAGGTTTTTATAGCAACTCTATTCAAAATCCGTTACAGGAGGCGCTGGCAGTAAAGCTCGAGGAAATGTCGGGTTGTGCTGGCTATGAGCTGTTTATGTGTAATTCAGGAGCTGAGGCAAATGAGAATGCGCTAAAACTTGCATCGTTTCACAACGGTAAGCATAAAGTTGTAGCCTTTAAAAATGGTTTTCATGGCCGTACATCGGCAGCCGTTGCGGCAACAGATAATGCAAAAATTATCGCGCCTTTAAACGCACAACAAGAAGTAGAAATTATCGCGCTGGGCGATTTAGAAACGCTTGAAATAGCCCTTGCAAAAAACGACGTTTGTGCCGTGATCGTAGAGTGCATACAAGGTGTGGGCGGTCTTGACGAGAGTACTGCTGCATTTTATGAAGGCATAGACCACTTGTGTAAAAAGTATAATACCTGTTTTATTGCAGACGAGGTGCAGTCTGGTTTTGGCCGCACGGGTGACTTTTTTGCCTATCAAAAATACCAGGTCACGCCTGATATTATTTCCATTGCCAAAGGCATGGGCAACGGTTTTCCCGTGGGCGGCATTTTCATTCACCCCAGTATTAAGGCGTCTTTTGGTCTGTTGGGAACGACTTTTGGCGGGAATCACCTAGCCTGCGCGGCTTCACTCACGGTGCTAGAGACCATTGAAAATGAAAACCTCATGCACAACGCCCGAGCCATGGAAAGCTATTTTAGAGAAAAGGCGGCACACATAACCCAGCTCAAACAGGTAAAAGGCCGTGGTCTCATGCTTGGATTGGAGTTTGATTTCCCCATTGCTGACCTACGTAAGCAGCTCATTATGGAGCATCATATTTTTACAGGAAATGCAAAAGACCCAAACGTGATACGTATTTTGCCACCACTTACCATTAAAAAAGAACATATAGACCAGTTTTTTGAAGCGATGAATAGCGTTCTAAACGAGGTTAAAATTGCA
>JANQTO010000186.1 GCA_030731685.1 Nonlabens sp. | reverse complement strand
TTAAACCTCCTATGATGGTTAGTAACAGATAAAAAGAAACTTTTTTACGGTTCATGTGGTGACCAGCATCTACGGCAAGAACCATGGTTACAGAAGAACCAATCAGGATAAAAGTCATTAATGCCACATAGAACATCGGTGCATCAGTACCGTGTAAAAATGGGAAGTGATTAAATACCTCATCAGCGATGGGCCATTCTTCTATAAATTTAAATCTTGAGAAACCATAGGCTGCAAGAAATCCTGAAAAGGTTAGCGCATCTGATAAGATGAAAAACCACATCATTAACTTTCCATAGCTCGCTCCAAGAGGTTCATTGCCGCCTCCCCAAACTTGTCCTTCGGTACCAGTAGTAGCTACTGTTGTGTCCATAACGATTGATTAGTAATAATAAGTTGCAAAAATAGGTTAAAAAATATCTTTTGCAAAGACTAAAAATAGGAGAAGGTAAATCCACAATATATCTACAAAGTGCCAAAAAATGGAGCCAAGCTCAAAACCTATAATTTTTTGAGCTGTATATTTTCCCTGGACCGTTTTTATAGTCATGACTATCAGTGCGATAAGCCCTGCTGCTATGTGTGCAAGGTGTGCTACCACCATAAGATAGATATAAGATGCGTTAACATTACTGCCCGTACCAGTGAGAAAAATCTTTTGGTCAACTAAAGATTGAAACCCTTGAAATTGCATAAAAACAAAGATGCTTCCTAAAATTAAGGTTACTACGGTTAGAAATGTGCCTCCTTTAGTATTACCGCTTTTTATCGCTTTTTTTGCTAGTATAAGTGCGATGCTACTCAGAACGATAACTCCCGTACTCCAGAAAAATTCCTGTGGCAATTCGATTTCTCTCCAGTCACGACGGCTGCTACTCACCACATAAGCACTTGTCAATCCTGCAAACATCATCACAAGGCTGGCTATGGCAAACCACATCATGTGTTTTTTAGATCTATCTAGTTTTACTTGTAATGGTGCTTCGGTATATGTACTCATCTATCTCAAAAATTTATCTACAACATATATAATCTGTATAAGGGTAATGTAGCTTACACTTACGAGCATTAATTTACGGGCAACTTCTCTAGAGCGTTCTTTGTAAAGTTTAACGGCATAATATAAAAACCATATTCCAAGCAACCCTACTAGTGCAGCGCTCCACGGAGTCATGTACAAACTGCCCGTAACATTAAAGGCAGGAATCATAGATATTGCAACCGTCCATATGGTATAGAGAACAACTTGTATTGCAGTTCCACGGTCAGCTGAACCCGTAGGAAGCATTTTAAAGCCACCTGCTTTGTAGTCGTCCTCGAGCATCCATCCTATCGCCCAAAAGTGAGGAAATTGCCAGAAAAACTGCAGCATGAATAAAGTGCCAGGCTCAATGCCAAAACTACCACTCGCCGCAACCCAACCTAACATGTATGGAATCGCACCGGGAAAGGCTCCTACAAACACACAAAGTGGTGACACCGTTTTGAGCGGCGTATATACGGCCGCGTACAAAACAATACTTAGCGCGCCAAAAAATGCCGTCACACTATTGATAAGAAACAATAAATAAACACCAGATAACGCCATGGCCAAACCATAAATCCAAGCATTTGTAACGCTTATTCTACCCGTAGGAAGTGGTCTGTTTTGCGTGCGTTTCATGAGCGCATCGCGATCACGTTCTATAATCTGATTAAAAACATTTGAGGAACCTACCAGAAAATAGCCGCCTATACATAGGAGCAACAATACTTTCCAGTCGTAGGTTTCGGCACCTAAAAAATAACCGGCAATAGAAGAAAAAACCACGACTATAGATAGTCTGGGCTTTGTAATTTCTATGTAGTTTTTCACCGCACTGGGTGATTTTTCTATGCTTGTTGCTTCGGTCAAAAACTGTGTTTTTAAAGGTGTGCAAAGATACCTCACAACTCCTTTGTAGCAAAGCAATCTAAGTTCTTTCAAAACAACCTATTAAATCCATCTTAAAGCTCGTTTGCATTAGTGCCAACAAAAAAACGCAGGCGACTTGCCAGCGTTTTTAGAATGAATATTTAAGAAGTTTAGAAAGTGACGGTCACACCCGTGAGAAAATTGATTCCTGCTTGCGGGAAAAAGGCAACAAACCCAGGGAATGCATATCCATTTGACTCGTACTCTACGTTAAAGATATTGTTTACGAGTGCGCTAAAGGCTACCTCTTTTACAAGCGAACTAGGTTTCCATATATACATTGCGTTTAGATCATTGACAAAATAAGCATCTAGTTTTGCAGCGTCGTTTTGTGTATTATCTAAAAACTGCTCTCCTACATATTTAGATAAAAATGAAACCTCAAAACCTTTATTTATGCGATAGGTGAGTGCATTACCTGCAACTATACTCGGTGAATAGGATATTTCTGTATCTCCTAAGTTTACGGGTGTGCCATTGTCATCAATAACAAAATCAACATTAGTGTTCTGCGAAAAAGCGATGTTAGGTTGTGCATAGAGTTTTTCGCTTAATTGCACTCGAGCATCTATCTCTAGGCCCAGCCTGTAACTGTTTCCACTATTTGCACGCAATGGCGATCCCTGGTCATCTATAGCTCCCGTAAGTACCAGTTGGTTTGTATAGTCCATTAAGTACCCATTGATATTTATATTGAACTTTTGTGCAGCATAACGGTAACCTAGTTCGTAATCTATAAGTTCTTCTGGTTCTGGTGAGCCATTTTGAAAATCGTTGCGGTTAGGTTCACGCTGTGCTTTAGAAATACTTGCGTACACATTACCTTTCTCATTGATTTTATAGGTCGCTCCAGCCTTTGGGTTAAAAAAGCTGTATGAAACGTCTGTAAAAAATGGTTCGTTGCCATTGTCTATTCCGTTTGTGTCGTAGGTAACAAAACGCTGTTGCAAATCGAGGAATGCGGTGAGTTTTGAGGATATTTTATAGTTCGCTTTCGCGAAAGCGTTCACATCACCCTTATCTCCAAAATTGCTATAGAAACGCTGTAAAGGTCTGTCTAATTGAATGAACGAACCGGCAATAATTTCTCCATAGTGAAGGCCGTCATACTGGTTAGCAGCAAGGCCGAAGCTTGCGTCAACATTGCCCTTTGTGTAATTAAGGTTGGTAACAATACCGTAGAACTCATTATCTAACCAGCGTCGCGTCTCAAGGTCACTACTGGTTACAAGATTACCATTTGCGACGAATGGAGTGAGTCCGTAGAAATCAAACATGGTTCCATCAGAATCGTCAAAGAAATCGCTTTCTTGGTATTCTTGAAAATACCCACGACCTTTAGTATAGTGTAAGGTAGCGCTTCCACTAAGTGTATTGCTAAATTTATGGGAAACAAGCAGCTGGTAGTGATCCTGGTTGTAGTTGTCCACCTGATTACCGTAAAATTGCTCGTTACCATCACCATCTATGTAAAAACCAGCAAAGTTTGCCGTGCGGTTTGTGGCTAGCGTTTCAGCATCAACTCCGTAATAAGCTTGATACGTACGTTCCTGACCTCCAAACAGCGTTGCTTTCACCAGTGTTTTCTCACCTACGTAAGCCCCAGAAAAGTAATAAGATTTCAGGTTGCTTGTCGCGCGGTCTATATAGCCATCGCTAAAAATTTGTGATGCACGACCGTTAAATTCCCAGTGGTCTTTCAATAAACCTGTAGTGAACTGGATGTTATGCCTGCGTGTTGCAAAAGAGCCTATGGAGCTTCCTACGGCTACACTTGCGTCCTCACTATAGTCAGTCGTTTTAATGTTTAAGCTGGCGCCAAATGCTCCACTACCATTTGTAGATGTTCCCACACCGCGCTGCAGCTGGATACTTTCTACAGAGCTGGCAAAATCGGGAAGGTTTACCCAGAATGTTCCTTGTGACTCAGAGTCATTATATGGGACACCGTTTAAGGTAACGTTTACACGGGTCGCATCGCTACCACGTACTCGTATTCCAGTATAACCTATGCCTGCGCCGGCATCACTGGTCGTTACGACGTTAGGCAGGTAATTAAGTAAAATAGGTAAATCTTGTCCCAGGTTTCGCGGTTTTAAATCGGCTTTTGAGACGTTAGAATAGGTAATAGGACTTGCGTCTGTTACTCGCGTGGCTTTGAGCACTATTTGCGAGAGTTGTTCTGCCTTTGTAGTGTCGGCAGGTTGTGTGTTTTGTGCAGTTGCAATGCTGGTTATCCCTAAGGCCAGTGCAAGTGCGGCAATGTTCATTTTTTTCATTTGTTCTTTTAGTTTGAAACATGCCAGACAGGTTATTTTTACAACTGTTTTCTAGAACAACAGTGCGTACAATAGCCCAGCCAGCTTTAAATTAGTTCAAATTAAAAGGGGCATTTAATTGTTTAAATACAATACATAGAGAGGATTCTCATCTTAACGCAAAACTATTATTAAAGCAACCTGTAGCTACACGGTTTGCTCGCACCATAGAATCTTATTAAATCTATCCCTTGGCAGCATTACCTGCCCAGGTTCCTCGGGTATAATCTCAGCTTTTTACAGCACCCCTTGAGATGGGACAAATGTAATACGAATTTTTCAAGCGCCAATGTTTTTAAATTCCAAATTCTTCATTTTCCATTTCCTTTCGGAAATGCTTAATTGCCGATTGTTGTATTTGCTTCGCTCTATTAATTAATGCGTTGTGGAATGGCTGGATGCGATGCTTCCTTTGTCAGCATGACAAAGTGAAGGAGCATTTGTCGTTTAGAGATACCAAGAATCTTTTTTACGAGTATGAATGACTAATGATTTCCATCGAATTACCACATTGTCACATCACCACATTAATCAATCGTCAAATCAACCACAAGGCCTTCATGGCTGCGCACGTTCATGACGCTGCCATTTTCAAATAATAAATACTGTCCTTTGATGCCTGTAAGTTTACCTGAATGAATAGGTGT
>JANQTO010000185.1 GCA_030731685.1 Nonlabens sp. | reverse complement strand
CTACCTACACTTAAATAATTTGCTGCTGCATCTATAAGTACTTCGTTATCTACGTCGGGACTGTCGTATTCTGTACGACCTACAAAGTAATTGCCACGCTTACGGTCTATCATTACCCTAAAGGTCTGCCCTATCTTTTGCTGATTCAGCTCCCAAGAGATTTGAGACTGAATTTCCATAATTTCGTTGGCACGGTCCTGCTTCACATCTTCAGGAACATCATCGTCAAGTTTGTAAGCATGTGTATTTTCTTCATGACTGTAGGTAAAACAACCCATACGGTCAAAACGCTGGTCCTTTACCCATTGTTTTAATATGTCAAAATCTTCCTCGGTCTCACCAGGATAGCCTACAATAAGCGTGGTACGTATCGCCATTTCAGGAACCGCAGCTCTAAACTGGTCTAGTAACGCGTTTGTCTTTTCAAAGGTCGTACCGCGTCGCATAGACTTAAGTACGGGCGTACTTATGTGTTGCAGCGGTATGTCTAGGTAATTACACACTTTCGGCTCACTCTTCATCACTTCAAGCACATCCATCGGGAAACCTGTAGGAAATGCATAATGCATGCGTATCCACTCAATGCCTTCAACCTTAACCAACTCACGCAACAATGCTGCGAGGCGGCGTTCTTTATATAAATCAAGACCGTAATACGTCAAGTCTTGAGCAATCAAAATAAGTTCCTTAACTCCTTTTGCAGCGAGTTTTTCTGCCTCTATCACGAGGTGTTCTATTGGTGTGCTCTTGTGTTTACCGCGCATTAACGGTATGGCACAGAAGCTACATGGTCGGTCACAACCTTCGGCAATTTTAAAATATGCATAGTTTTTAGGCGTGGTCGTTACGCGTTCGCCTATGAGTTCGTGCTTGTAGTCTGCACCCAGCGCTTTTAATAATGACGGTAACTCTGTCGTGCCAAAATACTGGTCCACATCTGGAATCTCCTTTTGAAGGTCTGGCTTGTAACGTTCAGATAAACAACCCGATACAAATACCTGGTCTACCTCACCGCGTTTTTTACGCTCCACAAATTCCAGAATCATGTTAACAGATTCTTCCTTTGCATTATCTATAAAACCGCAGGTATTGATAACCACCACATTGCCTTCTTCCTCATGCACCACGTCTTTACCGCTTGCTCTAAGTTGGCCCATAAGCACCTCACTATCATAGACATTCTTAGAACATCCTAGGGTGATTACATTGATACGATTTTTCTTTCTTGATTTTGTTCTCATAACTGGCTGCAAATTTACGCTTTGCACGGTTCATTCCTTGTAGTAAGGCTGTTAATAATTCCGCTTTCGCGAAAGCGTGCTACTTTTAATTATATTTATAACCTATGAAATTTTTCATCACAATCATCGCACTGCTGGTTTGCATAAGTGCAGGCGCACAAAGAATCGTGACTGGTAGGGTTGTAGATGTTGCTGGTGATGGGTTATTTGGTGTAACTATTCAAATAAAGGGAACGAACGTAAGAACTACTGCAGATTTTGACGGGAATTATAAGATTGCAGTTGAAGATGAATCGATTTTAGTATTTACTTCTATAGGCTATCAAACAAAAGAGATGATTGTTGGGTCTCAGAAAATTATTAACATGACCATGCATCCAAAGCTAGAGGTGGTCATGTTGATTTATAACTGTTTCCCACCTAAATACTTGAATAGCTCCGTAATTTACGGAACAAGATACAATACACTTGGTGCGCAATTAAAAATAATAAATACATTGCCTCTACGATTAGATACAGGAATATATTATGCCACAGATACTTTTTCAAACCATTTCACAAACGCATATCTTCAAAGACCTTTTTATCTAGGTGGAACAACTAGTTTGCTTACCTCCGTTAAGGTACAGCAAGCAGATTTCAACAAATTACAATTTCATAAATACACCTTAGAGACTTCAACCTTTGTTCCGATATCAAAAAAATTAAACATTAACGCTGGAATAGAATTAGGACATTTGAATTATGACTTTTCAAATCAGCATGGCACCAGGATTGGTTATGGTCTTATCCTAAAAGAAAATATATCATTGTTTAAAACGTCTAATTTTCCAATGGACGTAGAACTGAAAGCCTCATTAACAAATTGGAACGAATTTGTAGAAAAACAAGCTGGTGCTGGTTTATACTATAATAGCTTTTCCTTAAACGGGCAGTATCAGTGGTTAGGAGATTACGAAGAGTTTACCCTAAGTGCAGGTTACCGCTTCTATTTTTAGACTAGTTCATTTCGGAAAATGAACTGCTAGCAAAATCCTATTTTGTTATCAACCCAGCCTTAATTCCAGCCTCCACAGCAATCTCCAGATGATTTTCCATAGGCGGATATGGACAAGAATAGTTGTAGCTGTAAGCGCAATACGGATTGTAGGTAATGTTGAAGTTTAGGGTAAATGTTTCGGGCAACGGCATTGTTAAATCCATGTACCTACCTGCGCCATAGCTTGTATCGCCGTTCGTCAAATCTGTAAAAGGTAAAAACAGGTGGTCTTTGTACTCGGAGTTTTCGTCTCGTGTCGGGCTTTGAAAAACGGTCAGCTCAAAAGACTCGCCACGTAACGTAAACGATAGTTTGCCGTAACGTTTATAAATAGCCTCTCTAGCGGTACTGGTCGCAAACTTGATAAGCTCTCCATCGTTAATAGGTGTGAATGTAGCTTCTACCACAAAATCCGCATTGTATTCAAAAAATGGCAAGCCTTTAAAAACAGCCAACTCCCTTTTTGTGAGAATGGACTCTTCTGGGTTGCGATAATCGCCTTCTAGGTTGTTTTTAAATTCCACAAACTGCTCATAGTCGTCTTGAGCAACCGCAAAAGTTCCGACAAGCAAGGTTAAAATCACATAGAATTTTTTCATTTATATAGCTTTATAATTATTGGTTATTAAGAAATCACCATAGACATTTAGTCTTCTAGCTGACTGCTAAACTGCATTCGCATAAATCCAGTTGGCCATTTCTAAGTAATAAAATCGGCAGGCAAGCAATATAATAATACTCGCTATTGCCACCAGCCAGTAGTATTTGCCTTTAAATATAAACCATCCATTTAATAATGTCATGAACAAATAGATTGCAAGCAAACCATAATATGGATAAAGCACGCCGTCTGGAACGAGTGCGCTCATGTTTGCCTTGTCTGCCATGATTTTAGCAAACACGACGATGATGTTGAAGGCTGCGTAAATAGCAATTCCTTTAGTGGTAAGCTCTAAACCTCGTTTGGTAAATAAGGTAGGTCTTGGTGATGATTTTTCCATTAGTTATAGTTCGCAGGCATTTTACGATTTTTACTCGCGCGTTCATAGGCGGCTGCCCATGTATACAATTTTAATTCCTCACCACTAGGTGCAAAAAATGTAAGACCCATGGGTTCACCGCTAGCATTGTAGCCCATAGGAACCGTAATCCCAGGATAAAACGCAACAGCAGCCTCACCAGCGTTGTAATTGTTTATAGAAACAAAACCTTCCACGTTATATGTAGTCATCAGTCCTTTAAAGTGTTCTTGGGCAGTAGTGGTCAGTCTTGTTTTGAGCGCGGTGATATCGCTTGCACTTGTCATTTTTTCGTCGATAATTCCTTGAAAAAGCTTTTGGCCATAAGGCATGGTACGTGTGCTGTCCTGTTTGTTCCAAGCCATGACCTTATTTATATCCCAATCAACAAAAGTAGTGGCGGCATCTTGCTTAAAATACGTAGGCAAATCCCTAATCATATCTACATTAAGCAGCGTTAAAAAGCCATCCAGTTTAGGTCGCTCTGGCTGCATCTCCACGAGAACAGCACCTTGTGACTCTAAGTCTTTTATAGCCTTAGCATAAAGTGGTTGTTCCATATATCGTTTATAATAACCAAGTCTTACATTTTCTACGTTGGCATTTTGAGCTGCTTTTACATAATCTTTTGGGTCAGTAGCCAAAGCCTTCAACAAAATGGCATTATCAATTACGTTTTTGGTCATGGGACCTGCGGTATCTAGATAACTCGATATGGGCACGACACCTGAACCAGATATCGCTCCAGTTGTAGGTTTTAAGCCCACCACGCTGTTTTGTGAAGATGGTGATAAAATACTACCACTGGTTTCAGAACCTACAGCAGCCACTGCAAAGTTTGCCGCTACAGCCACACCACTACCGCTGCTTGAACCACCGGTATCCATGACCATACGTCCATACGGATTAAGCGTTTGACCACCTACGGCACTATAGCCGCTAGGACAATCGCCACAAAAGAAATAAGCCCATTCACTTAAGTTTGCCTTACCTAAAATGATTGCTCCACTTTCCTTTAATCGGCTTACGAGTTCAGCGTCCTTCGTTTGATTTTTTTGAAGTATTGCTGCTCCTGCTGTGGTAGGCATATCGGCTGTATTGATATTGTCTTTAAGCAAAATAGGCATGCCTTCTAATCTGTTAGGCGATTGCGGCAGGCGCTTTTCAGTCGCTCGCGCTTCATCGAGCGCACGTGCTTGCTCGATAGCTTTTGGATTTATGGAAATGACTGCATTTAAAGACAATTTGTTTTCGCGGTCGTATTTATAGATGCGATTCAGATAAAATACGGTCAAATCTTCGTAGGTAAAAAGACCCTTGTCGACTGCAAGTTGCAGCTCTGGAATGCTTTTTTCTAAGATGAGACTGTTGAGTTTTTCACTTTCGCGAAAGCGGGTTTCATCGACTTCAATATCTTCAAAAATATCTTGTCTAGTGATATATTTTGAATCCAACACTTTATACTTCGTGGTTTCATCAACAGCAGAAACTGATGTTTCCTGTTCCGAACTAGCTGTGACCGTTTGTGTGCTAGGCGTTTTACAACTTGCCACCGCACATAGAATACTTAAAGAGATTAGGAATCGCATAGCGCTTATTTTTAGCCTAAAGATAAGGTACGCGTAGCAAT
>JANQTO010000184.1:460-1001 GCA_030731685.1 Nonlabens sp. | reverse complement strand
CATTACGTTACTTGTAGCAGGTTCTTAAAACGCTAAATAATCTGTCTGATTTTAGAACAACATAGTATCTAACTCATTTATGCTAGAACCAGATTGAAATATATCACACCCTTAAATTGATTTCATTTCGCCCATCGCTTCACGCAATACCGCGCCTATTTTTTCTATAGGATGATTTCTTATGGCTTTATTTACCTGTATTAATGTGAGATTGTCTGTGTTTTGTCCCGCTTTCGCGAAAGCGTTACCTATAACCTCACTGCCTAATGTATTCACATAGTCTGTAACGAGTGGCTTACACGCATGGTCAAATAAATAGCAACCATACTCTGCCGTGTCAGAAATAATACGATTCATTTCAAACAACTTTTTACGTGCTACGGTATTTGCTATAAGTGGCAACTCGTGCAAGGATTCATAATAGGCACTTTCTTCTACGATTCCAGATGCGACCATCGTCTCAAAAGCCAGTTCCACACCCGATTTTATAAATGCTACCATTGCCACGCCATGGTCAAAATAATACTGGTCTTGCCACGCG
>JANQTO010000184.1:0-450 GCA_030731685.1 Nonlabens sp. | reverse complement strand
GGTCGGTCCATGCAGCATCTAAGGCCGTAGATTTTTCAAATGCAGTATTTTCAGTAGCTGCTCTCCATTTGAGCAAATCAACGTCGTCATTTGCCCAGTCTTCCATCATCGTTTTAGAGAAGTGACCCGACATGATATCGTCCATGTGCTTGTTAAACAATGGTTTCAGAATTTCTTTTAATTCTTCAGACATTTCGTGTGCCTTAATTTTTGAAGGGTTATCCAGTCTATCCATCATGTTTGTAATGCCACCATGCTTTAAAGCCTCGGTAATACGTTCCCAACCGTACTGTATAAGCTTTGAAGCCTCGCCAGCAGCAGTGCCTTGTGCCACCATTTTGTCAAATAGTAAAATACTGGCAGATTGCAACACACCACATAAAATGGTTTGTTCGCCCATTAAGTCACTTTTAACCTCAGCCACAAAGGACGATTCCAGAACGCCAGCTT
>JANQTO010000183.1:3114-19220 GCA_030731685.1 Nonlabens sp. | reverse complement strand
GTGGTATTGTATCGCTGACTTAGCTTCCAGCAGTTGATATTTTACGATGAGCCACATACATAACAGCAATAAAAAAATGCTCAATGTTTCTGTTAAAATGGCGAACTCAAAAAACGGAACAAATAAAAATGATGTGTACACCAGAGCGGTAATTACTGCAATCGGTTTATTTTTAAGCATATATCGCGAAATGTCATAGACGAGATAGGTTCCTAAAATACCGAGCGCCATTTGAAAAAAGACCACTGCCCATAAATTCTCGCCCAAAAGCGCAATCATGGCCGGATATCCAGGCGTGCGCTCACCGGTATAGCCTGTCAAATCCCAACGCGATATGTAGGCTGCTAAATCACGGTAATAATATGCATCTGGAAACAGAGAAACGTGCCTGTAAAAACCCATTAGAACAGCTCGAAGCAAAACTGCCCAGCCTAAAACGACCACGGTCCCATGCTTTTCTAGTACGTCCCAAAATTTCTGCATGGTTTAAAAGTAAGATAAATAGGTTGGTTTTGGCTAGAAAAATTGCATGTTGGGCTCAGTATGTCCGTAGTTTGGTTCGCTTTCGCGAAAGCGAAATAACCAACATCACTAAATATCTAAAAAGACCTAGCAGCATAGCACCCTATTTTTTACATTTGCAACTATGGCACAAACTAACGACACCGACCAGTTTAAAAAGGTACTCTCACACGCAAAGGAGTACGGATATGTATTTCAATCTAGCGAAATTTACGATGGGCTACAAGCAGTTTATGACTATGGTCAGAATGGTGCTGAGCTCAAAAAAAATATACGCGAGTACTGGTGGCAAGCCATGACGCAGCTTAATCAGGACATTGTAGGAATAGATGCTGCTATTTTTATGCATCCTACCACCTGGAAAGCGAGTGGTCACGTAGATGCGTTCAATGACCCGTTAATAGATAATAAAGACAGTAAAAAACGCTATCGTGCTGACGTGCTTGTAGAAGATTACTGCGAGAAACAACGTCTCAAAGCCGAAAAAGAGGTTGAGAAAGCTGCAAAACGTTTTGGCGAAAGTTTTGATGCAGACATGTACCGCCAGACAAATGAGCGCGTCATGGGCTATTTAAAAGCCGCAAAAGAACCTGTGGAACGTCTTGCAAGATTACTGGAGGCAGAAGACCTTGCTGGAGTTAAAGCACTCATAGAAGAACTAGAAATTGCCGACCCAGACACAGGCTCTAAAAACTGGACAGACGTACGCCAGTTTAATCTCATGTTTGGCACCAAACTAGGCGCAAGTGCCGACACTGCAACCGATTTATACCTACGACCAGAAACAGCACAAGGAATTTTTGTAAACTTTTTAAACGTACAGAAGTCTGGACGTATGAAAATACCGTTTGGAATTGCGCAAACAGGTAAAGCTTTTAGAAACGAGATTGTAGCGCGCCAGTTCATATTCCGCCAGCGTGAGTTTGAACAAATGGAAATGCAATATTTTGTAAAACCAGGAACGGAACTGGAGTGGTTCAAGATTTGGAAAGAGCGCCGTATGGCATGGCACAGAGCGCTGGGTATGGACGCAAGTAATTACCGCTTTCACGACCACGAGAAACTCGCACACTATGCAAACGCCGCGACCGATATTGAGTTTAATTTCCCTTTTGGCTTTAAAGAACTAGAAGGTATTCACTCACGTACAGACTTTGACTTGAAGGCTCATGAAGAATACAGTGGTAAAAAACTACAGTTTTTTGACCATGAAACAAATAGCAGTTATGTTCCTTATGTTCTCGAAACATCTATAGGTTTAGACCGTATGTTCCTTGCTATTTTCTCAAACGCACTGCAAGATGAAACACTCGAAGACGGCAGCGAGCGCACCGTTCTCAAACTGCCAGTCGCGCTTGCACCGGTGAAGGCAGCAATCTTGCCATTGCTCAAAAAAGATGGCTTGCCAGAAATAGCAAACGAGATTATCGAAGAGCTTAAATGGTCCATGAAAGTGCAGTATGACGAGAAAGACGCTATAGGCCGACGTTACCGTAGACAAGATGCAAACGGCACACCGTTTTGCGTCACCATAGACCACGATACTAAAGAAGACCACGCAGTTACCGTGCGCGATCGAGACACAATGACCCAAGAACGTGTGGCGATTAAAGACCTCAAAAATTATTTAGAGGAACGCGTTAGTATGACGGTATTGTTGAAGAAGATTTCGAAATGATTAATGATTAATGGCTAATGATTAATTTGGTCTAAGTAATCGCAATAGTTTTCGTTGCTAAGACGGTAAAATCGCAGGAAAGGCATAGTCTAGGGTAAAACGTAGCAGATTTTCTTTGCGCAACACCCATTGCCTGCGGCATTTCCCCTGCCTACCGGCAGGCAGGCTCAAGGGAAAATCTTTACCACGAGCAACAGAACACGGTCAATGAAAATCCAAAATTACCGTCTTCCCTTTTGAGGGAAGATAAGAGTTGGGTGTTACAATAAGCGACTAAAAAAACGCCTTAATCTGCACACTGCCCGTATGGACCGTAGGCGCTGTTTCTGAGTTACGACCGCTGTAACTTAAATTTAGGTCTAGGAAACTGTTGATGTTTTTTTGGAATAAGAGGTTCCATGTGAGGTTGTTACCTGGTTGTAAACCTTCTAGCATTTGGAAACCTACAGGTGAAAATGCCTGTCCTTCAAAATCATTTTTTACGTATTTGAATTGGCCATTAATTGCAAATGACTGTGCCTTTGTAAATGACCAAGTAACTCCTAAGTTCTGCTGATTGAGCATGGCAATATCATTTACGTCGTTTTGTTTGTTCTGCGTTTCATAAAAGAAATCAAGTCTGTTACTGGCATCAAAAAAATAGGAAATTTGTGGCCTGAACAATTGCGCATCTATCTTAAAATTACGGTTTGCAAAATTCTCACTTACACTAGCATTGAAACCCGTTTGACCGTTCACGGTAACAAGCCAACTCTCGCCTAGTTTGTGCAAAAAGGTAATTTGATGGGTTTCTAAATCACTTTCTAGGCTGCCTATACTTTGCAGGTTTTCAGTTTGTGTACTTAAATAGGTATAGTTTGTTGTAAACTTTTGTTTCCCGCGATTAAAGAACAAACTGTTCCTAAAACTCAAGTTTAGACCCAGCTGGTTGTCAGTTTGCGCAAACGGATTCAAATCAAAACTTGCTCCCTCACGAGCAACCATGCGGTCTATCGTGTAAGCTGTCTGGTTATAAAAAGAGGCAAGAACTTTTTTAATGCCGCTAGCAGTTGCCCAAGCAATAGGGTTTAAGGTAAGCGTTTGTGCAAATTTGTTTTGGTGCGTTGGTAAAAAGCGCTGGTTAGGCAGTAAAATGCGCACAAAACTTGCCTGATCTTGAAACTGAGCGACCTCAAACTCGTTCAAATCCTGAATGCCATCCTCATTGTAATCTATCCAAGTAAAGGTTCCCTGCCCAGGATTTACGGCAACATAGGTAAAGTCCTGCCGTGGAATGGAGGCACTGTTTGTTTCGTAGGTCGTATTAGATAGCACGCCGCTTTTCCACAATTTTTGCTGAAATTGAACTCGAGAGTTAAAGGAAAGCTGGTCTTCTATACTCTCATCTTCACTTTTGAGCACACGGTAGTTTGCAAATACACGTAAGTTACTAAACTCATTTTTAATTAGTTGCGAGGTTGTGTAATAATTATGCGACCTGTTTACGCGCTGTAAATTGCCCAAGCGCAAACTGTCGTTTACCCTACCACGATAGCCTATTTCTACAAAGGTTGCCGTACTATCACCACGACCTGCATAAAACTCATAACTCGTAAATTTTTGAGATAATGGTGTGAATGCATCGGTGACGGCATCGCGTTGCTGGTTGTCTTCATGGTCCAGTCGGGTTCCTACATAATTTTTAGCAAAACGCTTTTCCACGGCTGCATTTGCCCTAGTGAACTGACTTTTCAGCACTGAACCGCTTGTGTTGAGTACGCTTCCGCGAAAGCGAGAACGCCAGCCATCACTGGTATAATTACCTGCAACTACGTGTTTATTACCTGCATAAGTATCTTGAAATTCAAGGTATTGAAAGTTGTAACTAAGCTGCAACGTAGAGTCGCGCACGTATTGCAAACCTAGCGTCGTAAATAGCTGGTCAGCATTTGTATTGACTAAATTCCAGTCACGCGAAAACTCGATATTATACACACGTTCCACGTTTCTAAAATCGGTCTGTATGTAGTCTGTATCAACCCGTAGTTTCAAACTGCTTAGCGAGTCCCGTGGCTTAAGTTCCTGTTCAATGGCAATCTTTGCGGCGATACCGGTATTGTTATCATCGTCGATATTTGAGAATTTGTTCAAGTCTTTATTGCTGGCGGCAAATTCTGTAAAAAGTTGCGTGCTGGTGGTAGGTTTATAGGTTGCCTTGAGGCCTGCTATAGTGAGGACTTCAGGAGCAAAAAGCCTGATTATAGGTTCATAATTTCCTTGAAGAACGCCATTTATGGGAGCACGATATTCATAAATCGCAGCGATTGCCTGATTGTTTACAATGACATAATTTCCCTGGTTTGCTCCTACAAGCGTAAAGCGAACGGCAAAAAGCTCGTCCATAGGATTTTGAGAAAACACGAAGCGTTCAACGCCATCAATGACTTCTTTACGGTACAGGATTTTATTCTCAGAAAAAGTGTCACTAATAGCACTGGGCGCAGTGGCAAGACTCGGGTCATCACCTGCCTGGGCAAGTACCGCAACCTGCTCAGGACTCAGATTTTGTTGCAGCGGCTGGTTTTTTGCATCACTTTCTGTATAACCATAGGTTTCTAACTGCAATTTTTCAGTAGTGAAACCGCCGGCTGCGTAGCCTACAAATCGGGTGAAATTGCGCTCACTAAACTGATATTCTATAGAAATACGCATCTCACTGGTAATAGGAAACGTAGAATTAAAAAACACTTCACCAGCATTGTAATCAATTACGTAGTCTGCGTTTTCACCACGTGTGAGCAGCACTCCGTTTACATAAACACGCTCGCTACCTGACACAACCAGTATAAAAAGCTCACCTCGTTGACCTACAAGTTTGTAGGGACCTTGATTACCTTCAGTCCCTGTGAATCTGCTGGTGTTGAACGTTCCACGAACCAGCGCGCCAGCAGCACGTAAAAAACCAGAACTGTCTTCACCGTTAAAGTTGATTTGCCCAGAAATACCCTGAACACGTTTTGTGAAATTATTGAATTGGAAACCGGTTTGTTGCACATCTACATCACCAGCGCGCAAGCTCCAGTCATCGCTATAAAGCTCTATAAATATCTGGTCAAATTCGTCGAGACGCTGTGCATAACCATTTTGGGTCTGTGGTACGTTAGCATCTTGAATAGAAGCACGCAAAGAAACTTTGTCGTTGAGTTTTCCAGTAATACGTAAATCAAGTTGTGAGTCAACAACAGCGTTTTGATTGTTTCCGGAGCGCAAACCTCTAGTAATACTTCCAGTAGTTTGCAAACCGTCAAAGGGAACATAGGCAGCAGTTTCCTTTGGTTTTTTAAGTGCAACAAGCTGCTCTACCCTACTGGTATTTTCTAAGACCATACTCTGGTTGTAGGTTTGATAGCGTTTCGTAAGAAAATCAGGTAATGGTAGGAATACCACGTCTATAGAATCTCGCTGTACAGCAACTGTATTTTTGAAAACCAACAACGATTTAGCAAAGTCCACTGTGTATGTTGTAGAATCTACGAGCACTCCTGTTTTATCCAAAACTTTAAAATAACGAGCGTTTATGCTTACAGAATCTATACGTATGCTGTCGCTTACAGCCAGTCTTTTCTTTTTGAGGTTTGCAAATTCCTGTGCAACCGCAACGGTACTGAACAAAAACGCAGTGAAAATAACTAGAAACCTCATGTGCATGTAAAACTACAAGTTTCTTGAATTATTTTAATCACGCGCCTTTAAAAGCATTTGACAGCTTTGAAGCGGTTAATTTTAATTTGGTTGCATCACTAATTTTAACGAATAGTTTATTTAACTTTAAACACAATCACAAATTATTACTCACCAACCGCCGCATGAAAAAAGTCCTGTATTTTCTAATCGCTTGCCTAACAATAATTTCCTGTTCAAAAACCGCTGAAGAACTAGCAAAGGAACGAGAAAATGAACTTTTTAAGTTTAGGGAGCATATTTATCAAATTACAGACAATCGTATTTCCACACGCGAAGCAATAACCATCGTGCTACAACAACCCGTTGAAGGATGGGTCGCGGGAAAAGTCTTAGGTGATGATGTAGTGACGCTAAGTCCAGACATATTGGGAGAAACAACCGTTATCGACGCGCAAACAATCAGTTTTCAGCCTTCACAACCGCTTGCACAGGATAAGGAATATGAAGTGATTTTTAAACTCGGGAAAGTGAAAAAAGTAGCTCCTACTTACAAGGAATTTAAATTCTATGTAAAAACAATGGAGCAGGATTTTATCGTTCGGCTGGACCCAGTTGGTTCTTACAATCGTGATTTACAATATATCAAAGGAACGATAGCAACCAGCGACCTTATGGAGCGTAAGGATGCACAAAAACTTATCGAAGCTTCACTTGATGGAAGCAAACTCGATATTAATTTCATAACCACTGATAAGCTTTCACGCTTATTTGAATTTAAAATAGACCGCATTAACAGGCCGCAGAATGATGCAGATGTCCTCGTCTCTTGGAACGGCAGCCCAATCTACGTGAAACAAAACGGTAATGCCACGGTGACATTACCTGGTAAAACAACCTTTATAGTTACAGATGTGCGCATGTCTGAAAAGGACACAAACTACGTACTCATAAATTTTTCAGACCCATTAAATACCTCTCAAAATTTTGATGGGCTTGTTCAAATTGAAGACGCGACAGACTTAAAATATGAAGTTTACGGGCATCTTTTGAAAGTGTATATAGCAAGTTCAGTTACCGGTTCTAAAAAAATAGATATTTTTCAAGGTATCAAAAGTATAGACGGCTATACCTTGAAAGACGGCTACAGTAATTTTATCGCTTTTGAGCAAACAAAACCTGCGATAAAACTAGTGCGCAGCGGTGTAATACTGCCATCGTCACAAAACCTGAAAATAAATTTCCAGAGTGTAAACCTCAACGCAGTAGACGTGTGGGTTTATAAAGTGTACAAAAACAATATATTACAATATCTACAAAACAACACCTTAAACGAAACAAACAACTTGCGACAGGTAGGTCGCCCAGTTGCTAGAAAAATACTGAACCTGCAAGGCGACGGAAAAGACGTCAACCGCTGGAACACCTATTCCATAGATTTAAGTAAAATAATTGCGCCAGACCCAGGAGCAATGTATCGCGTAGAGTTCAAGTATAATTTATCGTACAGTGCTTATCCTTGTAATGATGGCAAAGAAAAACGTAAAATTGATTATAATGCTACTATAGAAGACAGTTCTTGGGATGTAAGCCAAGGCTATTATTATGATGACGACTATTATTACGATAATGATTATGATTGGAGAGAACGAGAAAACCCATGCCACAGCACCTTTTACTCTGACAAATCAGTAAGTACAAATGTCCTAGCCAGTGATTTAGGAATCACCGTTAAAAAAGGAAGTGCAAACACCTATTTTCTTACCGTAAGCAATATCGTTACGACCGCTCCCATGAGCGGCGCGCAAATACAACTCTATAATTACCAGCAACAAGAAATAGCGACCGACCGCACTGACGGTAATGGTTTTGCAACTGTAAAAACCAAGAAACCAGCTTATTTTGCTAAAGTAACCAGCGGCAAGCAATATGGCTACATACGTCTAGACGACGGTTCTGCATTATCTACGAGCACCTTTGACACCTCAGGAACGGAATTGGAGAAAGGACTCAAAGGTTACATTTACGGTGAGCGCGATGTATGGCGACCTGGAGATAATATCTACCTCACGTTCGTTTTAAACGACGCCGAAAATAAACTACCTGCAAATCATCCTGTAACTTTAGAACTAAGAGACCCTAATGGTAAAATGGTCTATACAAAAACGCACACTGGCGGCCTCAATAATTTTTACCCGTTTGATTTAAAGACTAATGAAAATGCCCCAACTGGTAACTGGAGCGCCCGTGTTCAGGTAGGTGGCGCAACATTTTATAAGTATGTAAAGGTAGAAACCATAAAACCCAACAGGCTCAAAGTGGACCTTACCTTTAAAGAAGACATTATTAAATCTGGTCAAAGCGCTAGCGGGAACCTACAAACCATGTGGCTGCACGGTGCCACTGCAAAAAACCTAAAAGCAACTATTACTGCAAAATTTTACAGTACCGCAACCAGTTTTAAGGGTTACGAAAAATATCAATTTGACGACCCATCGCGTGATTTTGAAACCCAAGAAGTTGAAGTTTTTAATGGTACAGTAAACGATTCGGGTGCTGCAGCTATAACATTAAATCCAACCGTAAATGAAGAAGCTCCAGGAATGCTCAAAGCCAGCTTCTTGACTAAGGTTTTTGAAAACGGTGGTGATTTTAGTACAAACGTGACTACAAAAACCTTTTCGCCTTACTCTGGCTATGTAGGTGTACAAGCCCCAGAAGGCGACAAGCGCAACAATATGCTGGTCACTGACAAAGACCACACTTTTAATGTCGCGAGCATAGATCAGTATGGAAAGGCGCGAGCAGCGAGCAATCTAGAAGTCAACGTGTACCAAATAAGCTGGCGATGGTGGTGGCAAAGCCAGTCTGGCAGCGTTTCTAGATATGAGGCCCGAGAATACCGCGACCCAGTTTATAGTACAAAAATAAGTACAAACAACAGCGGTAAAGGTTCCTTTAAATTTAAAATAAATCAGCCGGCGTGGGGTCGTTACCTCGTACGCATTTATGACCCGAGCACCGGTCACGCTACTGGTAAAATTGTGTATGTGGACTGGCCAGACTGGGCTGGAAACAGCCGTGAGACAGACCCAGCAACCGCGTCCATGCTCCTTTTTAATGCAGACAAAGAAACTTACAAAGTAGGCGAGCAGGCAAAACTGAATGTCCCTACCGCAGCAGGCGGTCGTTTACTTGTAACCATAGAGAACGGTACGCAAGTGCTGGACGCACAATGGGTAGAAACCAAGCAAGGCAACACACAAGTCACCATACCGCTCAAGGAGAACTATGTTCCTAACGTTTATGCACATGTAACCTACGTACAAAAACACGCCAAAACAGAAAACGACACGCCATTACGCATGTATGGTGTCATTCCTATTTTGGTTGAAAATAAAGAAACACACCTCAATCCTGTCATCAATATGCAGGGAGAATTGCGTCCTGAAAGTACCACCAGCATTGAGGTTAAGGAGCAAAACGGCAAGGCCATGACCTACACGCTATCCATTGTAGATGAAGGTTTGCTGGACATTACAAATTATAAAACGCCAAATCCTTGGGATAAATTCTTTGCTCGTGAGGCACTAGGTGTGCGCACTTGGGACGTTTATGATGACGTAATAGGCGCTTATGGTGGCCGCATAGAAGCAGCATTTGCCATAGGTGGCGATGCCAGTGCAAATGCCTCCAAAGCTAAAAAAGCAAACCGCTTCAAACCTATGGTCGTGCATTTAGGACCTTTTGAATTGCCCGCTGGCGGCCGCAAATCGCACACCGTGAAAATACCGCAATACGTAGGTTCTGTGCGCGTGATGGTTGTGGCGGGAAATAGTGACAAAGAATCCTACGGTAATGCTGAGAAAACAGTACCCGTAAAAAAACCTTTGATGATGCTTGCCTCGCTTCCGCGAAAGCTGAGTCCAGGAGAAACAGTGAGGTTACCTATAACCGTTTTTGCCATGGATAAAAAGATACGTAACGTAAATATTAAGCTAGCATCTTCACCCTATTTCAAACTATTAGGTAATGCAAACCAAAGTTTGACCTTCACTGAAACCGGTGACCAGATTGCATACTTTGACATACAGGTTGCTGACAAAACAGGTATTGCTAAATTAGATTTAAGTGCTAGCGGTAGTGGCGAAAGTGCGGTTTATAGCACAGAGATAGACGTGGTGAATCCTAATATTGCAACAACTATCTCCAATAAAGAAATCCTAAAACCCGGCGAGACTAAAACGTTGAACATACAGCCATTTGGTGTTTCGGGAACAAACAGTGCGGTGCTTACGGTGTCCACGTTGCCAGCCATGGATTTAGGACGCAGGCTGGATTATGTAGTGCGTTATCCGCATGGATGCATTGAGCAAACGACAAGTGCTGCCTTTCCACAATTGCATTTAGCTAAAGTTATAGACCTCGATAAAAAAGCACTCAATGATATTGAAGTGAATATTAAAGCCGCACTAAGTAAAATAGACCAATTCCAGCAACCTAATGGTGGTCTCACCTACTGGCCAGGCTACGGCGAGGCAAACGATTGGGGAACGACATACGCTGGACACTTCATGCTCGAGGCCGAAAAAGCTGGCTACAAACTGCCAGTTTCCTTTAAAAGCAACTGGATTACCTACCAAAAACGTGCTGCAAAAGAATGGCGCTTTGACCGTGATAACGACCTCAACCAAGCGTATAGATTATATACACTAGCGCTTGCTGGAGCAGCAGATTTATCTTCTATGAACCGCTTACGCGAAAGCAACAATCTATCAAACGACAGTAAACTGCGACTTGCGGCTGCCTATGCACTTGTAGGCCAAAGCAAGGCTGCAACCGAGCTTGTAAACAAAGCAAACATAGACTTCAAACCATCACGTTATGATTATAGAAATTATGGTTCACCCCAGCGAAACCGCGCCATGGCGCTAGAAACCTTTGTGACACTCAAGCAACTTGAAAAGGCACGCAATCTTATGGAAGACATAGCCCGCGAGCTCGATTCAGATAATTACTATAACACCCAAGCAACTGCTTACAGTTTACTCGCAATAGGAAAATATGCCCAAGCAAACGGCGGCAAAGGTTTGAAAGCAAGTACAACCTACAACGGTAAAACGACCCAAATTGCAACCGCTAAAAGTATAGCTTCACAGCAACTAGGCATAGGAACAGGCGCAACAACTGTAACCATTAAAAACACAGGTTCCAGCACGTTGTTTATTACAAATGCGCTTACAGGAACATTACCCGTAGGAAAAGAAAGAACCGTACAAAATAAGCTACGCGCTGTAGTAAATTATACAGACCGTTCCGGAAAAACACTCAACGTGAGCCAGCTTGCGCAAGGAACCGAAATTATCATTACAACAACCATTACAAACGATACAGGTGTAGACATGCAAAACATCGCGTGTACCCAAATACTGCCCTCGGGTTGGGAAATCATAAACACACGTTTCACCGAATATGGAGCCAGTGAAACCAGTACACAAGTAGACTATACAGACATACGCGACGACCGCGTGAATAATTATTTCAGTTTAGGCGCTCAAAAATCAATCACGCTTAAAACCGTTATGAATGCTAGCTATCTAGGCACCTACTACTTGCCAGGCGTACAATGTGAGGCGATGTATGACGGTGATTATGTGGTACGCAAAGAAGGACAGTGGATTGAGGTTGTTAGGTAAGTTTTTAAATGTTCAATGCTTATTGTCTAATGATTAATGGTTTGTAATAAAACGCTGTTGAATGCTCCATGCGACGCTTCCTCCGTCAGCATGACAAAAAATGTGCTTAGGTTGTCATCACGAGGTACGAGGAATTGTATCACGAGGGTCGCTTATGGCAAAAACCATATCGATGTTTCCGTTCCCCAGCCCTGAAGGGTGCGGAAACAAATGCTTTTTTATGAAACAAATCCTTTTACCGCGTATTGTAGAAACCTCACTCTATAGGGTTAGAGAAAAAGTTTCAGGTTTATGGTGAAATTGTGTGGAATGGCTAGATACGATGCATCATGCCTCAGCATGACAAAAAATTCAATAAGAGTGAACTGATAATACCGTTATACGCTACCCTAAAATAGCCTTTACCCTTTCTATAACCTGCTGCATATCAAAAGAGTCTGTTGCATTTGCATAGCCCTGTATTTCTCTATTCCCAAAAATGGAAGTAGGAACTAGCGGAAATTGCTCTCTGTTAACAGTGATTTGGTTTTCAGTAGGCTGCCCAAATGGTGCGAAACCTGCAAATGGATGTGTGTTTCCCCAAATGGTAACAACTGGAACGCCATACATGGCTGCTAGGTGGCCATTGCCGCTATCCATGGCTATCATACAGTCTAGGTTGGAAATTACGCTTAATTCGGCTGTGAAAGTGGTTTTTCCTGCTAGTGAAATGACATTTGTAGCAGCAGTCGCGAGTTTTTCCAATAACGTGATTTCCTGTGTTCCACCACCAAATAGGATAACCTGAACTTCAGGCAATGCACTTATTTCAGTAATAAGAGCTGCTGCTCGGGCTTCTGTAAGCGATTTAGGTGCGTGCGCAGCAAACGGTGCAATACCTATTTTTTTTACTGTACTAGCTCCCAAAATTTTAGTTATCTCATTTTCAAGCGGTATTTTGGGCAAAACATCTGTATCCACAAGATCTAGTTCATAACCTAACTGACGGAATACATCAACATATCGTTGCGTGGTATGCTGTAATTGCTCGAAAAAATTTGGGTCATTTATTAAGCGCTTTTTTTGTGAACGACCTTTGTCCAGCGCGGCTTTTTTTGTGCCAGTCATAAAAAATCGCAGCAACTTAGAGCGCAGCACGTTGTGCAAGTCGGCAATGGCGGTGATTTTATGCTTACGTAATTCTCTGGAAAGTTTGAAAATACCGGCAATTCCACGATGAACATCTAGCACGCGTGCTTCTAGGACCGTAATGCCAGAGATTTGCTGTAGGATGTAATTAGTTCGCTTTCGCGAAAGCGTAACAAGCTCCACCTGCGGATTTGCTCTTTTAAAAGCTAAAAGTACGGGTACGCACATGGCTACATCGCCCATAGCGCTGAGTCTTATGACCAAAATGCGCTGTGGCGTGGACATGTTATTTACGGGCTCTAAGGACTGGATTAAGCTCGTCGTCGTTGTACATTTTCATTTGTTTGTACACTTTCATGTACTTGCTACCATTTGCAATGTCAGCAAGTAACTGGTCTAGTGCCGTACTCAAATCAATGCGTTGTTCTAGAAGGATATCCAGCTTTTTTTGGCAAGCGGCAATGTGCTCTGTAGAGGCATCTTCACGTGACGCTTCCTCATTCATGTGATATATTTTCAGGGCAAGAATGGACAGCCTATCTACAGCCCATGCTGGACTTTCGGTATTGATAGTCGCGTTTTTCTTTACCTCAACATCTCCATATTGCTCTAGGAAATAGCTGTCTATATATTCAACCATATCTGTACGGTCCTGGTTGCTGGCATCTATTTGACGTTTGAGTGTTAGGGCTGCAACTGGATCTATATTAGGGTCTCGAATAATATCTTCATAATGCCACTGCACGGTATCTATCCAGCACTTGCGATACAATAAATGCTCGATGGTGTGAGCATTGCGGTCGTAAACGTTTTCAAAAGGTTGGTCCACGGTATTAGCAACGTGATACAGGTCTATTACTTTTTGAAAAATGGAATTTGCCTTTTGTGAAAACATAATAAATTTTTAAGATTACAAATATAGTATTTTCTAGTGCGAGCCTAAAGGAACAACAACCAGTTTACCAAGCAAATGAACACTGGGAACCAAAGGAGAAGCTCCCTAAAAACTTTATGGTCCATAAAATAAGATGCCCTACCTAAAAATATGGCCAGAGCAGGAATGGTCAAAAGTGCTGCGCTAAGTGGTGCGCTGTGATTAACTACCATGAGCAATGCACCTAGAACCAAAAGAGTTATAAACACGCTTATAAATTGAGGAACGCGTTTGTTAACGTCCACAACACGAACAAGATAAATAAATAAAAACACAATTGCGAGACACAATATGGTGTAGAATGTAAATGCGCTGGAACTTTTTTGCACGATTCCTAAATCTACTAAAGCCCACGAATTTTCCCAAGGTCTGTACATAGGAATTTCAAATACATACCCTATGGTAAAAGATAAAAATCCCACACAAACCATGGCTATAAATGGAATGAACCAGAACCGTACCTGACTGCGCGCAAATAAAAATATACCCACATAAACCACGATAAACATTGCCGCATACCACGGGTTTATAAAGCAACTTATAGCGATCCAAAAACTAGCATCAAATATTTTAGAAATCTCCTGAAGTCCAGAACGCATCGATAAGATACGTCTTAATGCAAGCAATAAAAGGAGCAATGCGGTAAGCGACTCTGTATCTATAGTTGCTGCCATGCTTGCCAGTAACAGCCATAAAAATATCCATATACCAATGGCAGAGCGTGCAATAAGCTCATTTTTTCCAACGACAAATTGGAATACAAGTAAGCAAGCTGCTACTATCAAAAAGGCGAGAAATGCGTCAACAAGTGCGTAAGATTTCCATAAGGTTAATAGAGCCGTGCACAATGCGAGAATTATCCCCGTAAGGAGATAATGTATAGGTTTAACAGATTTTAAAAAACTGTAAAGCATTTTTATTTATTTTTGCAGCATTAATAAGCAAGTTACGACCATGACAGAATTTTTTGAAGCAATAGCATATTTTTTTGAAGAGATTTTATTAGCACCATTTAATGCACTTAGAGAACTGGAAAGCGATAACTGGTGGCTAGCAAATGCATTCAGCTGGATTTCTATCTTAGTTCTCGTTGTTGCGGTTGTTTACTGGATGCGCAAGTTGAAAGAATTTGACAAAGACGAAGACAAGACCCAAACCGGTCACTCCTTCCTAGGATAATATATTATAGGTCAAAACCTATATCTTTTCTATAATACATCCTATCGTAATGTAGCTTAGCTGTATTATGATAGGATTTTTTTAGTGCTTCGTTGAAATTTGCTCCATAGGATGTTACCGTTAGCACACGACCACCATTTGTAACTATCCTATCATCCTGTCTAATGGTTCCTGCATGAAAAATGATGCTGTCCGTTACCTCTTCAATTCCAGTAATTACCATTCCGTTTTCGTAAGCTTCCGGATAACCACCAGAGACGCACATTACCGTAACCGCAGCTCTTGCGTCTATTGTGACTACTTCTTTATCTAATTGCTCATTTTTAAAGGCATGCAAATGCGCAAGCAAATCGCTGCTCAAACGAGGCAAGACAACCTCGGTCTCTGGGTCGCCCATACGCACGTTATATTCTATTACGAGCGGCTCGTTATTTACTATCATCAATCCTATAAAAACAAATCCCTTATAGACCAGTTCTTCTTTTTTAAAACCCTCTATGGTTGGAATAATAACTTGCTGCTCAATTTTTTTCATGAGTTCCTCACCAGCAAATGGCACAGGAGAAACCGCACCCATGCCGCCTGTGTTGAGCCCTGTATCACCTTCACCTATGCGTTTATAATCTTTGGCGGTAGGTAATATTTTATAAGATTTCCCGTCAGTCATGACAAAGACGCTCATTTCTATTCCATCAAGAAATTCTTCAATCACCACTTTATTAGACGCAGCGCCAAATTTGCCACCTACCAGCATTTCTTCTAGCGATTGCTTTGCTTCATCAGCATTTGGAATAATAAGCACGCCTTTACCACCGGCAAGACCGTCAGCTTTTAATACATATGGTGGTTTCAAGCTATCTATAAAAGACATTCCTTCTTTGAGTGATGAGGCTGTAAAACTTTGATAAGCTGCAGTAGGAACCTTGTTGCGCTCCATAAATTCTTTTGCAAACTCCTTGCTTCCTTCGAGCATTGCGGCTTGCTTAGACGGCCCTATAACATTCACGTGTACAAGCTGCTCATCTTCTATGAAAAAGTCATAAATACCCGCTACCAGCGGTGCCTCTGGACCTACCAACACCATAGCGATATCATTTTCCAAGACAAAAACTTTGACGGCCTCAAAATCTGTAATATTCAACGCAACATTTGTAGCAATATTACTTGTGCCAGCATTTCCTGGGGCAACAAATAAGTTAGTAAGCAATGGGCTTTTAGATAATGAATATGCAAAAGCGTGCTCACGGCCGCCGCTTCCAAGAATAAGTACGTTCATGTGACTGGTTTAGAATTGCAAAAATAAGTTTTA
>JANQTO010000183.1:0-3014 GCA_030731685.1 Nonlabens sp. | reverse complement strand
ATGCCCCTAAAACTTTTTGACACGATACTAAAAATCAAAGGTTTTCCTATTGCGGAGGCAAAAAAGACCTTTCAAGAGTTGCTGCGTGCAACTGAAAAAGATATTGAGGAAAAAAAACAGGCGATTGTTGCACATCATATCGCCGACAATCCTTTTTACAAATCACTAGCTATTACAAATCCCAAAAGCTGGAATGATTTACCCGTTCTCACAAAAAGAGATTTGCAACAGCCCTTAAAAAACAGATTGAGCACCAGTTACACGTTGAGCAATGTCTTTAAGGGAAAAACCAGCGGTTCCAGTGGTCACCCATTTACCTTTGCCAAAAATAAACACGCACACGCCATGACCTGGGCTGCATTTCACCATGCTTACAATCAGCATGGTTTAGACCTTAACAGTTCATTGCAGGCAAGGTTTTATGGAATCCCGCTTTCGGGTATAGCACGTTACGCTGAGCTTGTGAAGGATTTTGTAAGTTACCGCAAGCGCTTTCCTATTTTTAATATGAATGAAGAGGTGCTCGATGGGTATATTTCCCGCTTTCGCGAAAGCGAATTTCACTACATCAACGGTTACACGAGTAGCATTGTATTATTTGCAAAACATTGTGCAAGCAAGCAACTCGTTCTAAAACAAATTTGCCCATCGCTAAAAGCCTGTATTGTTACTAGTGAGATGCTTTTTCCAGACGACAAAATTCTTTTAGAACAATGGCTGGGAGTTCCTGTAATCAATGAATATGGCGCTAGTGAAGTAGGCTTAATTGCCATGGAAAACCTCAACGGTGATTTTGTGATAAACAATCAAAACCTGTTTGTAGAAATCGTAGATGAAGATAACAAACCCGTCAAAGAAGGAATTGTAGGCCGCATACTGGTTACAGATTTGTATAACCTCGCGCATCCCATGATACGGTATGAAATAGGCGATTTAGGCAGTTTAAAAATGTTAGGAAACGGTACAAAAATATTAGAAAACTTACAGGGAAGAACCAGTGATATCGCTCGTTTGCCCAGCGGCAAGGTCGTTCCAGGACTTACCTTTTACTACGTAACAAAATCCATTATTAGTGAAGATACTGCTATTCTAGAATTTGTGGTCATCCATAAAAAACCAGCGCTATTTGAAATCCAGTACGTAAGTGCTGCGGATATGAATACTGTTCAAAAAAGTAAAGTACAACAAGCCATGGACCGCTACCTTGAGCCTGGACTCGATGTCATTTTCACTAGACTAGCCTCGCTTGACCGCAGCAATCGCGGTAAATTGAAGCAGTTTAGAAGTGAGGTTGCTTTCTAGGAGTATAGATTTTGTAACTATTGGCTTGTTGACTTAAGTCTTCCAAAATCACTTCAATTGCCATTGCGAGGTACGAGGAATCGCATAGAGAGCGTTGTTTCCAGTAATGCGTTGTGGAATTGCTGCATGCGAGGCTTCCTATCGTCAGCATTACAGCATTGAATTAATACAGAAAACGAATACTTGAACGCTAAAACCTCTTTACCATCCTACGTTTCACTGCAAACTGCTCATAAAAAAAAAGAATCATGCACCAAGCACTTTTCAATGCAGAATAGCCCAAGTGAGTACGGTAAACAGCGTAATTGTGTTTGATAAGCGCTGTCTTGTTTGCTGACAGACCGTTACCTAACCTGTAGCTTGCAATGGGTTCTTGAATGCCTATTGCGTCGCCACCTTTTTTTAAAACATCCAGCCACATGGCCCAATCCTGTCGTTTGCGTAATGCAGGTATGGGTATTTTTCCTATGGCAGCAGCGTGGTACAGTCCAGTGAGGTTACCTAGGTAGTTTGCCTTGTGCAACTTGCTGTAGCTCAATTTGTCAAAAACATGTTGCACAGCGATGGGTTTATCTGGATGTATTTTGAAAAGTTCGTAAGCTCCGTAACAAATAGTTGCGTTGTGCTCTTTTAAAGCGCTCAGCTGCATTTCTAGCTTGCGTGGCTTCCATAGGTCGTCTGCATCCAGAAATGCGATGTAATCACCCGTGGCTTTGTTGAGCGCTTTGTTTCTGCTTACTCCAGCGCCTGCGTTTATTGAGTTTGATAGCGTTATAAACTGAAAGTCTGGTGCAGCGCGTTTTTGTGAGTACGCTTTCGCGAAAGCGTAACTACCATCTTCACTTGCGTCGTCAATAGTGATAATTTGGATAGGACGATGGGTCTGGTCTTTGATGCTATCCAGCGCTTCCTGCATCGTGCGCACGCTGTTGTAAGTAGGCATAATGACCGATACGAGCTGCATTAATAGGCTTTTTCTTCACCCATAAACACATTACCTACGGTTTTTAGAATGATTTTTATGTCCATGAGCGTGCTCCAGTTTTCTATGTAATAAATGTCGTTGCGCACGCGGCCTTTAATATCATCTTCAGTCTCTACTTCACCACGATAGCCGCTTACTTGAGCTAGCCCAGTAATGCCCGGTTTTACAAAATGGCGCACCATGAACTTGTCAATGCGTTCAGCATACATATGTGTGTGACTCACCATATGTGGTCGCGGTCCTACCACGCTCATATCGCCCAGCAGGACGTTAAAAAACTGCGGCATCTCGTCAATACTAGTCTTGCGCAGAAACTTACCTATACTGGTAATGCGATTATCACCACGGGTTACCTGGTGTAAGTCGGCAGTTTTGTTAGGCACCATGGAGCGGAATTTAAAGCACATAAACTCCTTGTAATCCAACCCATTGCGATGTTGTTTAAAGAACACAGGACCACGAGATTCTAGTTTTATGATAATTGCAATTATGGGTGTAAGCCACGATAGCAAAAAAACGATAACGATTAGGGAAAAAACGATGTCAAAGGCACGTTTTGCTATTTTATTTACGGGGTCGTCCAGCGGAATTTCACGTAAGGATAATATAGGCGTTTTTCCATAAAACTCATAATGTAAGTGCTTTGAAAGCACGGCATTTGTATCTGGCAGAAATTTTAGGGTGCGTAAGTTATTGTCGGCAAAGTCTGTAATTTCCAGTAACTGCT
>JANQTO010000182.1 GCA_030731685.1 Nonlabens sp. | reverse complement strand
GGCTTTAAAAATTCTAAAAGCACGGTAGAAATAGCACTCATGCCGCTTTCAAATACTGCGCAGTCTTCGGCTTCATCCCATAATCGCAACCTATTTTCAAGAATCTCTAAATCTGGATTATTGATTCGGCTATAAATAAGGCCCATTTCTTCACCAGGATTTTTTTCTCTTTTCCCGTACGCAAGCTCAAAAAATGCTTTTCCTTCTTCGGCGCTTTTAAAAACAAAGGTCGAAGTCAAAAATATAGGACACTTAATAGCACCTTCGGACAGTTCAGGTTTGTAACCGTAGGACATCATTAAACTTTCGGGCTTAAAAGACTTGCTCATAATGGGGATAATTTAGGTCGCAATTTAGCTTTTTTTTAAGAATTCAATCGTTTGCGGAACACAAACTTACTGGCCTAATTTGCCGCAACACCTATATTTTGAAGCACGTTAGGCAAAATTTAGGACCATGTTCATTCTGTTTGTTTTTAACTATCTTTAAACCACTAACCTTAAACAAAATTTTATGAGCATTAGTACACAACCTAAAATGTGGTATTGGATTGTCGCCATCATTTTTTTACTTTGGAATCTTATGGGCGTAGGAGCGCTGGCTGCAGAGTTTGCTGACCCAGCGATGATTACTGCAGATTTCACACCAGAGCAACTTGAAATTTACAACAACAGGCCATGGTGGTACTTGCCTAATTTTGGCATAGCCGTTGTCACTGGAACGCTCTCCTGTGTGATGTTGTTTTTCAAAAACAAACTTGCAGTGCCGCTCGCACTCATTTGTCTTATCGCCATTACGATTTCTACTGCTTATGAGGTTTTCTTTTCTGGAAGCTGGGAAACGCTTGATATGGCTGGGAAAGGCTTTGCACTTTTCATTTTGTTGATGGATGTGCTGCTCATTTTATTTGCTCGTATGGCAGCAAAACGAGGCTGGATACGATAATCAACTTATAAAATCCCGCGCGGCTCTAAACGTATTTGCGTGCGCCTCGATGATGGTTTTAATCTCTGGAGAATAGCCGCCGCCCATGCTGCATTGTACGGGTATGCGGTTACTGGTTCTTTTTAAAGAGCGCAGTTTTGCTTGTGTTTGTTCCGCTTTCGCGAAAGCGGAAAATGCAAAAATATCCCGTTCCTTACAACCTGCAACGGTCATGCCCAACTTGCCTAATTTGTCAGTCGCCAAAACATCAACGCCACACAAATAGAATATAAAATCAGGCTTTTCCTGTGCGATAAGGTCCGGTAATGTATGGCGCAATTCCTGGAGATATGCATGGTCATCTGTCCCGTCAGGCATGGCAATGTCCAGGTCAGACTGCTCCTTTTTAAACGGATAATTTGAAGCGCCGTGCATAGAAAAGGTGAAGACAGAATCGTCACCCTGAAATATTTGTGCCGTGCCATTTCCCTGGTGTACATCTAAATCTACGATGAGGATTTTCTCAGCGAGTCCGTTTGCTTGTAAATACCGAGCCGCAATCGCCTGGTCGTTAAGTAGACAAAACGCCTCGCCGTGCCCCGTAAACGCATGGTGCGTACCACCGGCTATATTTAGCGCAACGCCATGTTGCATTGCCTTGAGACAACCTTCAATCGTGCCTTGGGCTATGCGCAATTCTCTAGAAACTAGCGCATCACTTAAAGGAAAGCCTAGCTTGCGGGCAGCTCTAGGGTCTAATGTTCCTTGCAATAAATTATCGAGATAATCTTGCGTATGAACCCGCAAAACATCGATGGCATCACATTCTTTACTGGGTTCAAAAAAGTCTGATTTTGTTGCCGTACCTTCTAGTAAAAGCTGCTGCGGTAACAAGTCATACTTCTCCATAGGAAAGCGATGTCCTGCAGGTAATGGATGCTTATAAATAGGGTGAAAGGCAATAGGTAAAAACAAGGATGATAATTAATAAGAAACGTAACCACAAAGCTAAGGATTAGGTTCCATGATTATTTGAGCATAGCAAACTATCTTTGTGGTAAAATAAAAAACACATGAAAAAGATATTTTTTATACTCTTTATTGCCGTTGTAACAATCTCTTGTAAAGAAGCCCAAAAAGACGCTGAGGTTACTCAAAACGAAGTTAGTGACGAAACCCAAGCACAATTTGCAGACATGCAGGAAGAAGCCATGGAAGCACACGACGCCATCATGCCTAAAATGGGAGATTTGATGAGGCTTAAAAAAGAATTGGGCAAGGTTGGTAATGCTAGTCCGGTGATAGCCGAGCAGCAAATGGCTTTGCAAAAAGCTCATGACGACATGATGGACTGGATGCACAGTTATTCAGAAAAGTTCCCTTATGAATATGAGTTGCCCGAAGATGCGACTATAGCTGCACAAAAACTAGAAGAAATGAAAGCAGAAAAAAACACGATTGTGGAACTTAAAAAGCGCACCATAGAAATCATCGCGCAAACCGAAGAACTGCTCGAGCAGTAGGTTTTTAGTTTCCGTTCTATTTCGGTAAGGCTCAGCACAAGCCGTTAGGTTTGCGTCACTGAAATATGGAGATTCTTTTAAAATAAATGGAGTAAAGGTTTAGACGATACCGACAAAAATAGTTGGCATGTCAAATCCTGACGACTTTTCCCATCCCAAATGGCTAAGTTTATTCTTTGTAATGTACGAGAAGCGATTGTTTCCGCACCCTTCAGGGTTGGGGCATGGAAACAATAAAATTATTTTAAAACAAAGAGATTTAGAATTTAGACGATGCCAACACAAATAGTTGGCATGTCAAATATCAAAAGACTTTTACTTCACGATAATCCCATCGTTGATTGTTCTTAAAAACGCAATGCATGTGCTGATTGCGTCGTTGTTGCGCTCAAGCTTACTGAGCATCACCGCACCTTCAAGTGTAGCTATGAAAAGGTACACGAATTGGTCTACGTCGACATTTGTTTTTAGCTCGTTGTTCTTTATTCCTGTTTCTATCACGCGTTTAAAAACAGATTTAAGGTTCACGAGCATTCCAAACGATTGCTGTCTGAGTGCTGGATTCCCGTCGTCACTCTCTACCGCGCTATTGACCAACGGGCAGCCACCAGCATAGGGCGGCTCTACTAAATAATTTTCAAAGAAATTAAATATAGCCTCCATTTGTGAGTTGAAACCAGTTTCCTGCTTGATTTTACTCGATAACAAATCGTGCATGGTCTTTCCTAAACTGCGCAATGCCTGTTGTTCCAGGTCTTCTTTATTGGCAAAATGTTTGTAAATCGCGCCTTTTGTCAAGCCAGTAGCTGTAGTAATATCGCTTAGCGAAGTAGCCTTATAGCCTTGGGTATTGAAGAGCGCTGCACTTTCAGTAAGAATGGTCGCTCGAGTTTGTGCTGGGTTTCTCATCTTGTAAAGATACCAAAAGGTATATTAAATATCTGAACCACTATTATTGGCATCAACTGAAGCACAAGTCCCTACCTTTGCAAGCCATTTTAAGAATTAAACATGCAATTGACTTATACCTTTAAAGATTTAAACAAACCTGTTATACTCATGCTGCATGGCTTTTTGGGCAGTGCTGCACAATGGAGCGGTATGGTCGGTGGCTTGGGGAATGATTTTTCGCAACTGCTTGTAGAACTGCCTGGCCATGGATTAAGTCCTGAGAGCAAAACAGCGTTTTCCATAGACGATATTGCACATGCGATTAACAAAATACTCGAGCAAGAAGCTATTGAAAAAGTTCATGTGTTAGGTCATAGTATGGGTGGTTATGTGGGTTCCGCTTTCGCGAAAGCGTATACCAGCAAAGTCCTTTCTCTAACCTTAATAAATAGTATTACCGGACCTGACGCAAAAGAGCGAAAATTACTGCGTGACAGAGCAATTACTCTAATTGAAAAGTATCAAGAGGCATATGTTTCTATGGCAATCAATAACTTATTTACTGAAGACGAGCGAAAAAATCATAAGAAGGAAATCAAAGAAATGAAAATTGCTGCTGGGCAAATAAGCATTGAATCCATCATCAAGTCCTTGAAAGCCATGCGCGATAGAAGTGGTGTTACCGACTTTCTAAAAGAGGTAGCGTTTCCTGTACACTTGATAAGTGGTTCAAACGATGCAGTGATTTCGCAAGGCCTTATAATAGAAGAGGTTAGGTTGTTGAATGCAATGCATACTTCACTCGAAGGTGGCCATATGCTTTTACTTACGCACGTTAACGAGTTATCACAAAACATGCATTTCATCGAAAATTAGTTCCGATAAACGTTATAATTATGTTAATAGCATTACATTAGCTGTTCAGAAATAGTTCAAGCCTAGCTACTTGACCCTA
The DNA here is from genome assembly GCA_030731685.1 of Nonlabens sp. GTDB lineage: Bacteria > Bacteroidota > Bacteroidia > Flavobacteriales > Flavobacteriaceae > Nonlabens. The sequence goes on along the minus strand of JANQTO010000182.1, from coordinate 690 downwards.
AAACGAGCTACATGAAACAATCCTTTTCCCTACTAAAATCTATTGGCTGTGCCTTTAAAGGTCATCAGTACGTTGTTACCCACGTGGTAAATGAACGTGTACAGGAATATTGTTGTACAGGCTGCAAGAAAGAAATTACTAATGACATTTACGGAAACTTGCAACCACTAGACGCACTGAACGAGCGCATTAACAAAGCATTGAATGAACTTGCCATTAAAAAGAACCGCCGTTCTATCGCTGCTTAATCTTTCAAACCATTCCATCCCATCGCGGTAATTTCAACCTGCTCGCCTGAGCGCGTGATGAGGTTAATACCATTTTCTTTAGGTACTGCGTGACCTATGATGGATAAGCTGGGATTTGCCTTTATCTTTTCAAAATCGGCTTGTTTTACCGTAAATAGCAATTCATAATCTTCGCCACCGCTAAGCGCAATGGTGGTACTATCTAAATTAAATTCTTCGCAAGATGCAATTACCGTAGGGTCTAGCGGTATTTTCTCTTCATAGAGCGACATGCCTATATTGCTGTGTTTGCACAAATGTATAATCTCAGAACTCAACCCGTCTGAAAGGTCTATCATGCTGGTAGGCTGCACATCGAGGTCTTCTAATAATTTGATAATATCCTTTCGAGCCTCAGGTTTCAACTGGCGTTCCAGTAAATAGCTATAAGCTTCTATATCTG